>CALEEC010000152.1 GCA_937949245.1 uncultured Gemmataceae bacterium
GATCGCGTTGGCCTTGGTCATGCTTTCCGCTGCATTGTTGTTAGGTTGGCTTTCCGAAGAACTCGGTCTGCTGCCGTTGTTGCTTGCCCTGGCCTTGCAAGGAGGATTCGCCCGGATGGTGCGTCCGCGGGTGCAGGCCGCTTTGCATGGAGTAACCGGACGATCCCGCGATCTGTTTCGCTTGGCCGGCTTGCTGCAAGCCATCGAACAGGAAACCTTCCACGCTCCGCAGTTGCTTCAGTTGCAGCACGAATTGCACAGCGGCGGTGTCGCCGCTTCGCAGCGTCTGACGGAACTGACCGACTTGGTCGCTCTGCTCGATTCGACACGCAATACCTTCTTCGCCCTAGTCGCCCCGTTGGTGTTGTGGACGACGCAAGCGGGGTTGGGCGTTGAAGCCTGGCGTCGGCGCACCGCAGAGGCACTGCCCCGTTGGTTGGCCGTCGTCGGCGAATTCGAGGCGTTGGTTTCCTTGGCCGGCTACGCTTACGAGAATCCCCACGACCCGTTCCCCGAATTGCTCGAAGGCGAACCACTGCTGGAAGCCGACGAGCTGGGCCATCCGTTGTTGCCGCGGTCCCTCTGTGTCCGCAACGCCGTGCGTCTGAACGCCACCGATCGCCGACTGTTGATCGTCAGCGGCTCGAACATGAGTGGCAAGAGCACTTACCTACGAGCTATCGGCATCAATACAGTACTGGCCCTAGCCGGTGGGGTCGTCCGTGCCGAGTGGATGCGTCTGACGCCCTTGGCCATCGGGGCGACCCTGCGGATTCAAGATTCGCTGCAAGCCGGTCAATCGCGATTTTTGGCCGAGATCACGCGGTTGAAGCACATCTTGGAACGGACGACCGAACCGTTGCCGGTCTTGTACCTGCTAGACGAAATCTTGCACGGCACCAACTCGCACGATCGACGCATTGGGGCGGAAGCGATTCTCCGTCGCTTCTTAGAGCAACGCACCTTGGGTTTGGTAACGACGCACGATCTCGCCCTGACCGCGTTAGCCGATCGTCTGCCCGGTGTGGTCAACGTCCATTTTGCCGATCAGTTGCACCACGGACAAATGATCTTCGACTATCGCTTGCGTTCGGGGGTGGTCGAGCATTCCAACGCTCTGGAACTGCTGCGTTCGATCGGTCTGCTCCCTAATCCCTCGAACCTATCAAGAGATCCCGACGCACCACCTTCCCTGTAGGACACCGTTGGTTTTTGGAAGATGCAAGCGCTCCTCTGAGCGGCGGGCTACAGGACACAGCGGGCAGACGCCCCCCGCTGGGGGGAAAAGGCGTATTGCCCCCCGAAATGACTTCGCCTCCGGGAAGTGGCTAGCGGACGTCCGATGCTGCAAATAGAATGAGACACTACGCTCTTCGTCTCTTGGAGCCACTTCATGTGCGAAATAACGTTCGTCAATCATTCTTCGGTGATCATCTCTAGCGGTGACATCCGACTGCTGTGCGATCCGTGGATCGAAGGCACCGCCTTCAACAACGGCTGGAATCTGATTGCTCCCTCGCGCTTTGGTCCTGAGGATTATCGCCACATCACGCACATTTGGTTTTCGCATGAGCATCCTGACCATTTTCATCCGCCGAGCCTCAAGCAGGTGCCGCAGGACGTGCGTCCGCACATCGAAGTGCTTTATCAAGCTACCCGCGACCGCAAAGTGATCGACTATTGTGCCAAGCAAGGCTTCCGCACGCGGGAACTCAAGCCGTATGCCCGAACGGAACTCGGTGCCGATTTCCATGTGACCTGTGGCCCGGTGCCGTTCTACGACTCTTGGCTACTCATCGAAACTGCGGGGAAGCGTCTCTTGAATCTGAATGACTGCGAAATCAACAACCGACCACAAGCCGCGAAAGTCCGTCGGCAAATAGGTGCAGGCCCGATCGAAGTGCTGCTGACGCAATTTTCCTACGCTCGCCACATCGGCGAACCGGAACACCGCGAATCTCGCGTGCAAGCGGCTCGGGCGATTCTGGACCGCGTTATCGCCCAAACGCTCGAAATTCGTCCGCAATATGTGATCCCATTTGCCAGTTTCATCTACTTCTGTCACCCGGAAAACCTGTGGTTGAACGACTCGGTCAATCCGCCCGCGTTGGCCGCGGAGCGGATCACTCGCGAAACCTCGGCCATTCCGATCGTCATGTACCCCCTGACGTTTGGCAGGTTGGCACGGCTCACGACAATGCCTCCGCTCTGACACGTTGGGAAGCGGACTACGCGGCGATTCCCCGCTTCCAGGCTCCCAGCCGTAATCTCACGCTGGCCGACCTCGAACGCCATGCCCAAACCTTCCTCGATCGCGTTTGGCGGAAAAACAATTCTCTTGCCTTGGCACTGGCTCGACGTGCCCATTTCTTTCACCCCGTGACGATCCATCTGTGGGATCTGAACCAAACGGTGACGGTAGACCTGCGTCACGGCATTCGATCCGCGTCCTCGACGGCTCAGCCCCCCGACGCATCGATGGCAGCCGATAGCCTGGGCTACGTCCTGGAATTTGAATGGGGATTCGACACCCTCATCGTGAACGGCCGATTCCGGGCCACTCCCGAGGGGTTTTCGCGGATGATGCGACTGTTCGGCTTGAGTGTGTTGAACAACACTGGCCGATCGTTTGGTCCGGGGTTATTGCTCGATCGTGAGTTTAGCATGAAGGCGGTGCAGGTCCTCCGCCGACTGTTCACGGGGCGGGGCATGACGGTCGATGGGGCATCCACCAATTGACGAACCCTGATTCCCGCCCGACGCGATCTCTTCCCGCGATGCCGGAGAAGGCGTTTTCCTTCGCTTCCAACCCTCGGGAAGGCGTTTCCGCTGGCTCCAAAAACTGCGAAGGCACCGCGAGCATGCTCGCGGTGCCTTTCTGCGGATGTTGGGCAGTGCGTCCGTGTTCCTCGCCGCTCAGCTCAACTACGGCGTAAACCGTCGAGGAAGCCTTCGAGTTGCCGGCTGCGAACCGGATGTTGCAGTTTGCGCACCGCCTTGGCCTCGATTTGCCGAACGCGTTCCCGCGTCACTTTGAAGATCCGGCCCACTTCTTCAAGAGTGTAGGTGTAGCCATCGCCCAAGCCGTAGCGAAGTTTGATGATCTCGCGTTCACGGTAGGTCAAGGTTTTAAGCACCTGTTCGATTTTGTCCTTGAGCATTTCGTGCGTAGCGGCGTTGACCGGCGATTCGACCGAGTTATCTTCGATGAAATCGCCGAAGTAGCTGTCTTCACTTTCACCGACCGGACGATCCAACGAAATCGGGTGCCGACTGATTTTCAAGACCCGTTTGGTTTCTTCGGTCGAGATCCCCGCGCGTTCGGCCGTTTCTTCGATGGTCGGTTCCCGCCCCATTTCTTGGAGCAGTTGCTTCGAGACATTGCGCAGTTTCGACATAGTCTCGATCATGTGTACTGGGATGCGAATAGTACGTGCCTGATCCGCGATGGCGCGGGTGATGGCTTGGCGAATCCACCAAGTCGCATACGTCGAGAATTTGTAGCCCCGGCGGTATTCGTATTTGTCGACCGCACGCATTAGGCCGGTGTTGCCTTCTTGGATGAGGTCCAAAAAGCTGAGGCCGCGGTTGCGATATTTCTTGGCGATCGATACCACCAAGCGGAGGTTGCCCCCGGAAAGCTCTTTCTTGGCTTGTTCGTACTCGGCGAAGCGTTCTTTCATCTGCGCTACCCGTTTGCGCAGACTGGCCGGCTCTTCGAGGGTCATGAGCATCAAGTCGCGGAGTTCTTTTTCCAAGTTGAGGCGGTCTTCGCTCAGAGCCGGGTTGTCGCCGATGGCTTCGATTTGCCGTTCCAGTTCATCCATCCGCGCCGAGATTTGCTCCAACTTCCGCATCAGCGGTTGAACCTTTTGGGTGCGGATGCTTAATTCTTCGACGAGGGTCACCGTCTTACGCCGACGGATCTTCAGGCGTCGGCGAATTTCTCTGCGTTCTTCCTCGCTGAGGTTCGGTTCGAGCAAGCGGAGGAAATCTTCGTGATTTTGCTCCATCAACGGTTCGAGTGTGCGGAGGTTGTGAGGCATCCGTTGGAGAATCTTATCCTTTTCCAAATTCTCGGTCTGCGACACTTTCACCGTGCGGTCGAACGGAAGATCGCCCTGATGCACGCGGCGAAGCGTTTCCACTACGCTACGCAGGGCAAAATCACATTCGAGGACTTTTCGGCGGAACTTACGGCGGGTGATTTCAATCTTTTTGGCCAACGCGACTTCTTGGTTGCGCGTCAGCAGATTGATTTCGCCCATCTGAGTCAGATACATGCGTACCGGATCGTCGATTGACCGGCCATCGCCATCTTCGTAGGTCGGCAAATCGGCGTCACGCAGCAGATCGTCTTCGGCTAGTTCGAGATGGGCATCTTCTTCACGTTGATCAACTTCTTCTTCGTCGATGACGCTAATGCCGTGCTGTTCGAGGATCTCGATAATACGATCCAGCCGGTCGCCATCGATGGTGTCGGGCGGAATCAGTTGATACACCTGATCGAAGGTGAGGCAGTTGGTGCGTTTCCCGGCTTCGATGAGAGCCTTCAGGCTTTCGTCGAGTTTCCCATCCATCCGAACCTCCTCGCCTTTCGAGATCGACTGAGGAACCAGTCAGCCGTCGTCCATCACTTGGCCAAGGTGCGAGCCGATGAGGACAGCTAACTGGGCTAGGGGCCTTAGCGAGCTTGACTTTGGAGTTTCCGCAACAATGCGACCGCCGCATCGTGATCGGAAACGCCGGTCAACTGATCCTTCACCTTCAACGCTTCTAACTGGGCTTTCCGTTTTTGGAAAGCAGCAAGAATGCGTCGAAACCAGGTGGCTTTATCGGGATTTTCCTTCCCAACAAACTGCAAACGCATCGCGGCTTGCACCAGAGCAGGACTGTCCACCAAGCGGACACGCAGGCCATCCAGATCCGGAGGATCACCGTCGCGATACAGGGCAAACAGATGCTCCAACAAGCGACGCAATCCGGGATGCGTCACATCGTCCAAGGAAAGGTTTCCCATGGCCAACGGCACGAAAGCCGGGTCAGCCAACAGGACCTCCAACAGTTCACGTTCTTCCGGCGGTGCCGGCCCAGCCGCGGGAGCCGACGCGGCCGCGGTTGTCTCGGAACGACTTGGCGTCGGCCGGGGCGTTTCCTCGGGTCGCCGCGTGGTTTTCAGTTCGCCATACCGCGCCCAGACCGTCTCTTGCCGTAGCCCCACCCGAGCCGCCAAGCGGGTGATGATCAATTCGCGTTTCACTTGGCCCAACTGACCTAGTTGTTCCGGTGCTAAAGCCAGCACTCCCAGAATGGCATCGACCACTCGGCGTGTCCCCTCGACACCTCGGCTTTCTTCGCGACGGAACAATTGCTCGAGTTTAAAGTCGAGCGCATCCATCGGTTGAGCCAAGATTCGGCGAAACGCCTCGGGACCTTGCTGCAACAATAGATCGCACGGGTCGAGTCCTTCCGGCAACGTTGCGATCGCAAGTTCAACGTCCTCGGAAATAAAAATTTCCAATGCCCGATCGATACCGGTCATCCCCCCCGCATCGGCATCGAACACAAGGACGACCCGCGGCACCCAACGGCGCAGTTGCCGAACGTGCCGGGCGTTCAGCGCCGTGCCCATGGTGGCCACTACCTGAGGGATGCCCATTTGATGGGCCATCATCACATCGGTATATCCTTCGACGACCGCGAGATACCCTTCGGAGGTGCCAGCCGATCGAGCTAAATCTAGACCGTAGAGAAGTTCGCTTTTACTGAACAGCGGCGTCTCAGCAGAATTATAGTACTTCGGCGATCGGCTAGCGTAGGGAGAAGTGGGGAGAATTCGCCCTCCGAAACCGACCGTTTGCCCGCGCAAGTCGCGTATTGGGAACATCACGCGATCGCGGAAACGGTCGTAAAATCCGTTTCCTTGCTGGCGTTGGGCAATCAGCCCCACTTCGACCAACGATTCCCAAGCGATGTGATCTTGGCGCGACCAATGGACCAGCCAATCACCTTGCAGGGGAGCGAAGCCTAGGCCGAATTGGCGAATGGTGGCCGCATTCAATTTCCGCTCGCTCAAATAGAGCCGGGCTGCCTCGGCAAGTGGGGAATCGATCAGGCACTCTTGGTATTTCTGGGCCGCCCAACGCATGACTTCCAGCAGAAGAACACGACCGGAACTCGCCGAGCTTTCCCCCTCTAGAGAGATGCCCACTCGCCGGGCGAGGATGGCTCGGGCATTGATGAAGTCGACCTTCTCGAATTCCTGAACAAAGGTAAACACATCACCAAACTTGCCACAGGCCCAACAACGGAAACGTTGTCGGCGGGGGTCGACATCGAGCGAAGGTCGATGATCGTTGTGGAAGGGGCATAGCCCTTTGAAAATAGGGCCAGAGGGTTGGAGAGGAATGTAGCTCCCCACCACAGCGACGATGTCATTCGCTTCCTTGACCTGCTTGGTCAGGGCTACCCGGTCGTCTGCCAAGGGTGCACCCCAGTTATGCAGGGATGGTTGCCAGCCGAACGCAATACACTTTCCATCCTGGTCAGCGGACGTTGGCGGGTACGTGCGGAATCAGCAAACCATCAAGTCGAGGAAAGGAGAACGCTTATGGATGCGGGAGTGCGAGTCGGTGTACCATCCAGCAAGAACACGGCCGAGATAGATATCCGAGAAGCGATCCGCCGATCCCGAAGCATTCTCACGATGAGGCGGCCCACGGAAGCCGTCGGCTTGGCACGAATCCGTTCGTGCGTGATGAATTCTAGCGAACGTGCGAAATCTCGTCAAGGCGGACCGTTGCCGTCCAGTCGCCTTTTCGCGCAAGCAGATGCGGCTTGAAGGCAAGGGAGCGAATTCTCCGGCCACAGCAACGGCAGCACCTAGGCAAGCTAGGAACAAGTGAGCGAATGATTGCCTTGAATCGATTGAACGAAGCGAGGTCATTTTGCCGATTGGACTAGCGAGAAGTCGATCCCTGGAGTATGGCGCAGGGGCTGGTACTCCGATGCTTCGACAGGGGGAACGGACAGCAGTTCCTCGGAAGCCCACGACTCGTCACCGGGCCCAGGCTCGGTTGTCCATAGGAGGGTACGAATGGCGAAAGCACGGTTCCGCAATCGCTGGTTGGCCGGTCTGCTCCTGACGGGCAGTGTAGCAAGTGCCGCGGGAGCGGCTCCACCAACTGCCGCGGAGGTGCTGCAATTTCGACCGCGGCAACCTGGCGTGACCATCACCACTCCGACCGAGAGCCAGAAAGCGGCCTGCAAGGTCGAACTGATCAAAGGCCCCAAGAATGCCGCCGGCAAAACTCCTAGCGGTTGGGTACTCAAAGATCCTTCGGGAAAAATTTTGCGGCGATTCTTCGACACCGATGGCGATGGCCGAATCGATGTGTGGTCCTACTACCTCGATGGCCAAGAAGTCTACCGCGAGATCGACTCCAACTTCAACGAAAAGCCTGATCAATTTCGTTGGCTGGGCAGCGCTGGCAGCAAATGGGGAGTCGATTTCAACGAAGACGGCAAAATCGACACTTGGAAAGTCATTTCCGTGGAAGAACTTAGTCAAGAAGTGCTGCAAGCGGTCATTCAGAAAGATTTCGCCCGCTTCCAAGCCCTGATGCTGACCAAGGCCGACTTGGAACTGTTTGACCTCCCCGAAAGCGAGATTGGCAAACTCCGCGAGCAAGCTGCCGCGGCTCAGGCGAAGTTCCAGAAAACCATCGCCACCCTGTCGGCTCTCAACGACAAGACCACTTGGTTGCACCTGGAAACGCCCGCGCCGTCGTGCATCCCCGCCGATGCTCTCGGGGCCAAAGCCGACGTGATCAAATACAAGTACGGCTCGATCTTGTACGAACACGCCGGCAAAGCCGATTGGTTGCAAATGGGCGAGATCCTTCAGGTCGGCAGAGCCTGGCGGATGATCGAGGGACCAACGGCCGGTGCTCGGGTGGAAACCCAGTTGGTTGGCAACGAACCGAGCGACAAGAATGGCTTCACGATCAGCCCGGAACTGAAACCGCTGATCGACGAGTTGCGGAGCGTCGACGAATCGGCCGGTCAAGCGGCCAGTGCGGCCGACGCCTTCAAATACAATCTGGCCCGCGCGGGGGTGATTGAGAAGATCATCGCCAAGTCCAAACCGGAAGAGCGGGAAAACTGGGTCCGTCAACTAGCCGATGCCCTGTCCGCCGCGGCCCAGAACGCCCCGCCCGGCGACAAGACAGCCTATTCCCGTCTGCTGACCTGGAAGGAACACCTGACCAAGACCGCCCCCGGTTCGCAGATTGCCGGCTACGTCTTGTTCCGCGAAATGTCGGCCGACTACTCGCTTCAATTGGCCTCAGCCAAGAGTGACGAGTTGATCAAACTGCAAGACGCGTGGCGTGATCGGCTCAAGAAATTCATCGAAGACTACCCCGCGACCGAAGATACGCCGGAAGCCATCATGCAACTAGCGATGATCCACGAATTTGCC
This sequence comes from uncultured Gemmataceae bacterium, assembly GCA_937949245.1. Classification (GTDB taxonomy): domain Bacteria; phylum Planctomycetota; class Planctomycetia; order Gemmatales; family Gemmataceae; genus CALEEC01. Next base: position 8,483 of record CALEEC010000152.1, read on the forward strand.
GGCAAAGAAACCGATGCGAAGAACTGGTACGGCCACTTAGTGAAGCACTTCGAGAAGCACCCGCTATCCGCCAAAGCCAACGGATCGCTCAAACGGTTGAACTCCGAGGGCAAAGATTTTGAATTGGCAGGACCGCAACTCGACGGCACTCCGTTCGAGATTGCCAAGCTCAAGGGGAAGGTGGTGATCGTCTACTACTGGGCATCGTGGAATCAACAATGCCTCAGCGATTTCAACAAGTTGAAGGCGTTGCTCAGCAATTACGGCAACAAAGGCGTGGACTTGGTGACCATCAATCTGGACAACACCGCCGAGGAAGCGGTCCAGTTCCTCCAGCGGCACACGATTCCCGGCACGCACCTGCATCAGGCCGGCAGCTTGGAAAGTCCGTTGGCGGTGCAGTACGGGGTGATGGTCCTACCGCACGCTTTCGTCATCGGTAAGGAAGGCAAAGTCCTCAATCGTTCGGCACAGATCGTCACCTTGGAAGAGGAGTTGAAGAAACTGCTGCCCTAATTTCGGGCCATCCCCTTCGGTGCTTCGGCCGTTCGGTTATATGGTACTCCGTCCTAGGATAGCGCGACCATCGATGGGAACGCCCCCCGTCGGTGGTCGTTTTCTTGTTGCCGTTGCCCAGAAAAAATCCGTCTGTGGAAAAGTTTGAGCGAAAAAAGGTGAATTTCTGCTTTACAATCCTCGAAGAAAATGTTACCACAACAAAACGCCCTTCATGCTAGTACCAAGAAGATCATAGCTTGGTACGGTGAAACGTGAGCTTTCCGCAGCTAGGGATTGATCGCCCACTCAAATCCTGAAATAATTATTGTATCGTCCTTAGATTGGGAGATTCCGTCTGTAGCGACCACCACCAGTTTGTAGTTGTCTACGTTCAGTGCGGAATGTCACCATGAAGCGATCCGTTTTATTCATGGACAAGTGGCTCTCTCTGATGTTGATCAAATTCACTCCGAGTTAGTTCGAGGAACGCATGCTGAGTCATTTGAACCTGATGAGCGATTGATTTCTTCTTGCAAAATCATTTCTTTTTAGCTGGCGGAATCGGTACATCGACTCTGCTGGTTCAATATTTATTTATTCTTCATTTATTTATAAATCCCAAATTAACTCCTCACACTCTGGTCCTATCTTACCATTGCAATCTTGGATTGCCTTTGGGTACCTCTAATTTCTTGTTGGATGTTTGCCACTATGTTACGCTCCAATCGTCGCCGTTGGGCATTCACGTTGATCGAGCTGTTGGTCGTCATCGCGATTATCGCGGTGTTGATCGGCCTGCTGCTCCCTGCAGTTCAAAAGGTTCGTGAAGCGGCCGCTCGTAGCACCTGCTCGAACAACCTGAAACAAATCGGCTTGGCAGTGCATAACTATGCCAGTGCCACCGGACAACTGCCTCACCCAGGTCAATGCGACAGCACGGGGGGGGCCTCGACAGTGTACATGACCCAATCGACGCCGACCCTATTGTTGCCGTACATTGAACAAGAGAACGTGTATCGATTGATGGATCACAGCCTGACGTTCGCCAACATGGCTGCCGCCGGTTACAACACATTTCTTCTGCATCCTCGTTCGATCGGCCGCGTTTTCAATGATCCAGCCCACCCTTCTACCGTTGCTGCAGCTCAGACTCAGATCAAGACCTACGTTTGCCCCAGCACGCCCATTTCCCACGGAAGCCGTAGCCCGGATGGCTTCGGGGTGTGGGACTACATGTTCGTCTCGGTCACCGACATTGAAGACAACCGCGATGGTCTAAATTCTGTGGAATTCGGCTGCCGTCCCACCAACTCGACGCGTCGGGTGCAGATGACTGTGCAAGGCATCCTCTCGTGCGATGGCCGGGAAATCCAACAAGTTTCGGATGGGACCTCGAACACGATTCTGTGTATCGAAGACGCTGGTCGTGCTCACCCGAACGTAGCTCTGTTCGGAGCTCAATCTGCTCGACCGTCGCCTATCTCGGAAGGTCCGATCTGGATGGGAGGCCCTTCGGGAGGCCGTCGGATGTATGCCTGGGCGGACCCTGACTCGGGGGCCAACGGTTTGTCAGGGCCAAGCAATGCCACGGCTTCGCGCGTAGCCAAAGTTAACAACTATGCTACTCCCGTCGGTGGCCCTCCCGAATGTCGTTGGACTGTCAACAACTGCGGTCCTAACGATGAACCTTTCAGCTTCCACACCGGCGGTGTCAACTGCGTCTTCGGCGATGGTTCGGTGCGCTTCCTGCGAGACAACATCGACGCCCTGACGCTCAAATGGCTCGCGGGTGCCAATGATGGTCAAAACGTCAACATTCCGTAATTGAAAGGCTCTCCATGCGTTTCTTCACGCTCTGTGTGCTGTTGCTCGCCCTGGTCGGTTGCAGCAATCAAATTGACCCGGGCAAAACCGCTGAGGCGGTCGATGTGAGCGGGAAATTGACGGCGAATGGTAAACCCGTCAACAACGTACGTGTTGTTTTCGTCGCGATCGAAAAGGGACAAGGCACCCAAGCGAATGTCACCAAAAATGGTGAATTCAAGCTCAAGATGGTGCCAGGCAAATACACCTTCCTGATCGACGAGATCGAAGGAGATCCCGCTTCCGCGAAGATCGCTGACAAGTTTCCTCAAAAGTATCGTACGGCTTCTACTGATCGAGCTTTCGAGGTTCAACAAGCGGGTACGCCAATCGAACTGAAAGTAGATTATTAACGGAATCCTTCCAGGATGAAGTTACAAGTCGACGCTCGACTGGAAATTCTAGTCGAGCGTTGCTTTTTGTGATCATCGCTCATTTACTTACTTCAACGGCCGAAGTCGCATGTTGCGATAGTGGATCTCCCAGTTTTCCGATTGAATGCCGATCGGTCCTTGTACCAAAGCTCCTTCCCCAACGCAGATTTCGACGCCGTTGAGCTTACTCGTGACCCGCGTCCCCGGCTTGCCGTCACTCAGTTGGATCGCTTCAACGATAATCTCGCTGGCATTCCATTCCCCAACCGGCTTAAGGGCCGATTTTTGTTTCTCTTTGTCGATCTTGGACGTGAAACGAACATTGCGGCCAATCTTGAAAACGTTGCCGGCATCGCGGTACAACTTCTGCACTTCCAGGCACACCGGCCAGATCATGGGCTTGCCTTGAATGTGGAGGAACACTCCACTGTTGCCGGGAAATAGGGCGTCCTCTTTCAAGTCTGCCGGTCGCGGATAGCGCCACTCGTAACGTAGCATATACGTCGAGTACGATTTTTCCGTGTACAGATACCCCAACGGTTTGCCGGTGCAGATCAGCACGCTATCCTTCAGAAGAAAGGTTTTGTCTTTGTCCGAATTGGCAGGGAGTTGGGCCTTCCAACCCGACCAGGCTTCCGCTGTCAGCAATGGTTGAAAGCCCTCTTCGTCGGCAGCTGGACTCGGGGTCCATGCCACCAACACTCCTACGAGTACCCACACCAGACGCATCATCGTGCTGCTCCTCCCATTCGGTCCATTTCTCGTAACTCCTTGTGTATGGTATGGAACCGACCAAACTTCCTCTGCCACGCCGGTGCAATCGGTTCGGCTTGAGGAAGCTAGATCGCTTCATCCTTCACGGAACCGATCGAACTTCCTCGGGGGCGACGATCAAAATCTTATCACTCGGCACCCACCCCACCAGGCCGTTGGGCCACTCCAATTGACTCCACTTCCCCCGGCGATGCCGTAAACGTGCTTCGCTCCCTCGCGGCACCGGCGTTTCCAAGCGTTTCGGATAATCGACACCGTTACCCGTGCGAACGAAGGTCGAACGATCACTGTCGAGCACCACGAGCGGCTTTCGACTCCACTCGGCCATCTGCTTCTGTTCCCACCCATCGATCAGCAACAGACCGACCGCTATCGCCGCTGCCCCAATTGCCCCAACGCGCCAAACACGCCGCCCTGTGGTTCGCTCCATCAGCCATGCGGCCCATCCCCCCCCCCAAGCCAACAGTGCCAGCAGCAGCCCCCCCTCCCGTGGGAGATATTGCCCCAGCAAGTACGGCTCCGGAAACCAACGCGGCTCGGCCCAATCCCGTCCCATCGGATACACCACCAGCAACCGCGCGTATCTCAAGCCATCGCGCAACGTCCGATCGCTAGGACATTGACTCAAACCACGATGATACGCCACGATCGCTTGCGGCAATCGATCGGCCAACAGGTAGCACAACGCCAACTGATTCGCCAAAGCCGCCACATTAGGATGACGACGATACAACAATTCGTACATCGCGGCCGCTTTCAGGAAGTGAGTTCGCGCTTGGGCGACGTCGCCGCGTCGTTCCATCCCCTGCCGAAACTCGGCCTCGGCCGCTTGCAATGCTGGTACGATTCCCGCGGAAGACTGTGATACGATCCCCGCGGAAGACCATGTGAAGTTTCCTACTGAAAAGACTGGTTGGCCGAGGTCCCATTCCCCACTCTGCGCTAGCAACACGACGATCACGACGCACCCACTCAGCGCGAACATGCTTGCGCCTCCAGCGACAGCAGCGCCGATTCGGCCTGTCGTAAGCATGAACAGAACTGTTCAGGCGAACATGGTTTCGGTGCAAACCGCAGGGCGTCGATCATTGCGAATAGTTGCCGTACCACCTCCGCCGCGACCTCCGCTGGGGCTTCGGCCGGAGCAAGCGCCGTCGACTGCAGGAAGTTGGCAATCTCATTGCCCGTTTGGGCCGTGGCCGGCAAGATCCAACGATCGTGCAAATACTGTTGCATCTCCCGCCGTAGTTCGGCCAAGGCAGCGTCGAACGTGTGGGCCGTGGTGTCGCCGTGGGTTTCCCAGTGCTGCAGCGCGTCGAGCAGTCGCCGTGCCGCCCGTTGTCGGCGTAACTGGGCTAGGCGAGCCGCATCAGGATTGTTCGAACGCCAGACCAGATAAAGTGATAGAGCAACGATCGGCGGAAACGCGATGCCGATTCCCCACCAGAGCCCCCCTTGCGTCCACTGCCCAGTCCCACGCAGCGAACGCGATAATTGCTCGGGCGATTTCCACGAACTCAATGTTGGCGGAAGTTCCACAAGAATCAATGGTTGCGCGACGGTGGCGGGCTGAGGCGGAGCAGGCCGAACAGTCACCTGCACCTCGCCGGCTACATCGGTGAAAGTCCGTGGGAAGGCCAACTCGGGTTTGTTGGCCGGGGGGCGGATGGTCGGATCGAAATAGGCAATTTCTAACGCCGGTAGGGGGAACGTCCCGGCCCGGCGTGGTCGAACCCGATACACGAAGCGGCGTTGCTGGACGGTGATGGCATCGGGGGGATCGGGCACATCTTCGATCTGAAAGTCGGCAAACTCTTCCCAATCGCGTAACGGCGGGCGTTCGACCTCGGCTGGATTGACGACCGATGCGATAGTCAACGTGAGCGTAAACGCCTCTCCCAAGACAATTTCCGTTGGCTCTGCCTGGAATCGCGCCTGCACTCTAGAGCCGATGGCGTAAGAAAACCACCCCGCGGGGCGGCCGACCTCGGGAATCTGCGTTCGCGACCGGATCGGCCCTTGTGCCCCCAAGGCGACGGCTCCCACGGCCCAGCCGATAACCAATACGACCAATCCCCCAAGGCTCCGCACGGGCTGACTTCCTCCACGATGGTGCGCCTGTTTGTCCTCAAGATACACCCTGTCCTAGCAATGCCACAAGCGGCAACCTGCGGGATTCTTCGGCTTTTCGCTTGAAATGCTGTGGCATTGCGCCATACTAAAAGTCGATGTCAAGTTTGAGTTTCCGACGCGTTCGCTCGGAGCGACCCAAAGTCTGGCATAACCGCTGGCTCGAACCGATGGCCCCTCGCCTGCTTCCTCTCTTCGCCTAATCGTTTCGACCAAGCTGACCTATCCGAATACGTGAAGGAGTTTTCCGTATGGCTAAAGGACGCGATTTTACCAATCTCCTGGTCCAGAAAGGACTCGTGGGAGAGGACCAGCTCGAAGAAGTTCGCTCGATGGCCAGTAGCACCGGCATCACCATTCAACAAGCCTTGGTGAAATCGGGCTACGTCACCCAACCCGAAATCATGGCCGCGATGGCGGAGTTTCACGGCCTAACTTTTGTGGATCTGACCGATGTTGAAATTCCGAAAGCTGTCACGGAGCTGGTTACCGAGTCGTTGGCTCGGGAACATACGATCATGCCGTTGGCCATCGAAGGCAACAGCATCAAAATCGTGATGGCCGACCCCACGAACTTGGACACGATCCAAAAGATTCAATTCGTCTTGAACAAAGACGTCATCCCGGTCTTGGCGGACATCGAACAGATCCGTGAAGCGATCAACCGGCACTACGGTCAAACCGAAACCGAGTCGATGGACTCGATGATCGCCGAGTTTACCGACACCCAGATCGAACATACGGTCACCGAATCGGCTGCCAACTTGGCAGCGGCCGAAGATTCGGATGCTCCGGTCGTCAAATTGGCCAACCTGATCATTCAAGAAGCAGTCAAAATGCGGGCGTCGGACATTCACATCGAGCCGTTCGTCGATCGTATCCGCGTGCGTTACCGCATCGACGGCGTGTTGGTCGAACGCGATAACGTCCCCCGCCGCTTGCTCGCACCTTTGCTTTCGCGTATTAAGATCATGGGATCAATCGACATTTCCGAAAAGCGCCGCCCCCAAGACGGCCGGATCAAGCTAACGATCCAGGGGAAACATTACGATCTTCGAGTGAGCATTTTACCCACGGTGCATGGCCAGTCGGCCGTGATGCGGATTTTGGATCGCAGTAACATTCAAATTAGCGTGCGTGACCTTGGCTTTGCCGAAGAGGATTACATTCGCTTTCAAAAGATCATCAAACGCCCCAACGGCATTTTCTTGGTGACCGGCCCCACAGGATCAGGAAAAACGACGACCCTCTACGCCGCGTTGAACGAACTGAACCGCCCGGATCGCAAGATCATCACCGCCGAAGACCCTGTTGAGTATTACTTGCCTGGCATCAATCAGGTGGAAGTCAAGCACAGCATCGGCCTGGATTTTGCCCGCATCATCCGGGCGATGTTGCGGCAAGCCCCGAATATCATCTTGGTGGGAGAAATTCGCGATAAAGAAACTGCGGAAATTGCAGTACAGGCATCCTTGACTGGACACTTAGTTTTCAGCACACTACACACGAACGACGCGCCCTCTGCTGTGACGCGCCTAGGCGACATCGGCGTGCCCCCTTTCTTGATCGCCTCGTCGGTCATCGCCATCATGGCGCAACGCTTGGTGCGGGTGAATTGCGTCAAATGTAAAAAACCGTTCCAACCTCCTACCGCCGAGATTAAGGCGGCCGGTATTAAAGAGGACCAGTTGGCCAAAGCCACTTTCATGAAGGGCACCGGCTGTACCCATTGCAACCATTCCGGCTACCGCGGTCGGATTGGGATTTATGAGTTGATGTCGATGAATTCCGCTCTGCGCGAAATGACCTTCGCTCAAGCTCCCGCCCAAGAATTGCGGCGGACCGCTCGCAAAACCGGCATGAAGACTCTGCTCGAAGATGGTGTAGCCAAAGCACTTAAGGGCATTACCACCCTTGATGAAGTACTGAGTATCTGCCATGCGGAAGCAGCTGCGATCGCGGCGGGGCAATGATTCGCTGTACCGATTTTGCTCCGAGCAAAATCGACGGCTGCTCTCGGGGAACCCGGGCAGCTCGGTGCCGTCGGCTAAGGGGGGATTGCCCCTTCCGAATGGTGCCCCCGACAACGACGGATCGACCGAACGCCTTCGCCCCCACCCCGGTCGCTTCCGTTTAGGCGGATCTGCCTTTACCTTCGCCCCGGTGAGGCGAACTGCTGGACGAGGGAATGGGCGAATGGAGATGCTTTTTTCCAAAGTTTGACCGAGATTTTTTCCGGCAGATAATACTTGCGACGTCGCCGGGAATGTCTTTCCCGTTAAGGTTCGTGCGTAGGTTGTCGCGGAACAAGTTTCGGCCGTCTTTTGAACTGAGGATGTGAGCGTGCCCAGTACTACGGTTCAAATTGACCGATTGTTGGAAACAGTTATCCAACTGAAAGCCAGCGACTTGCACATCACAGTCGGTCAACCTCCGGTCATCCGTCACAGTGGTCGGATGAAACGGCTGGAAACGAAAGTGCTTGATAGCGACGACACGACAGCGCTAATGAAGTCCATCACCCCGGATCGCTGCCAACAAGAGTTGCAAGAAAAGGGGGGCTCCGACTTCGCCATCGAGTTCCGCGACGGCTTCCGCTTCCGCGTCGCTGTGTTCAAACAACGCGGCAGCATCGGCATGGTGCTACGGCGAATTCCGAGCCAGTTCCTAACCTTTGAGCAATTGAACATGCCCGATGCCATTCGGTCGCTGATCGTTCGACCGCGTGGCCTGCTGCTGGTTACCGGCCCTACAGGTTCTGGCAAGACCACCTCGTTGGCGAGCATGATCAACTTCCTCAATGACAACTACGACCGCCATATTATTACGCTCGAAGATCCGATTGAGTATTATCACAAACATAAGAAAAGCACAGTCAATCAACGCGAAATCGGTGTAGACGTGCCGGACTTCAAGGAAGGTATTCGCCGAGCACTGCGGATGGACCCGGACATCATCCTGGTCGGCGAAATGCGGGACTTGGCTACTATCCACGCGGCGATCGAAGCGGCCGAAACCGGGCACATCGTGTTCGGCACCTTGCACACCTCGGGAGCCGCTTCCACGGTCAACCGGATCATCGACGTCTTCCCCAAAGAGCAACAAGACCAGATCCGCACGCAACTTTCGACCGCGTTGATTGGGGTGCTATCGCAAGCGCTATTGCCCAAGAAACCCGAAGGCGTGATCGCTGCTTACGAAATGATGGTCGTTACGCCGGCGATTCAGAACCTGATCCGCGAGAACAAAACCTATCGGATCAACTCCAGCATTCAAACCGGCCGGAAGGACGGCATGTTCTTGCTAGATGAGAGTTTGTTTCGTTTGTGGAAAGATGGCCTATGTGAAAAGGAGGAAGTACTGCTGCGAGCGGCCAACCCCGCAGAATTGGCTGCGAAGATCGCTCAGGCCGAACGAGGCATGCTCGACGAGGACGAGGAAGAGTACGAAGAAGACGAGGATGAAGATTACGATGATGAGGACGACGATTAAGCCTAGCAGTCGTCTATGACAATCCGTTATCCTAGCCAGTGCGTGCTAGGTGCCGAGTGTAGTCGAACAAAACTTCATCCTCTCTAGGGATCAGCAACGTCATGAGTAATCCGACGCCGACCTCCAACAATCCGAACCTGCCGAAAAAGCCGGCCCCAACGCCGGCGGCAGGCTCGGCTACGAGCAAGCCGACCGTTCCCGGCACTGCTGGTGCCGCTAGCCCGCCCAAGCCCACGCCGACGGGGGGAGCTTCGGTCGCCAAACCGAGCAGTGGTGCCGCCCCGGCCCGTCCGGCCGCCCCGACTGCGAAACCAGGGGCAGCCGCAGCCCCGACTAAATCGGCTGCTCCCACTGCGAAAACGGCCACCGCCACCGCTCCGGCGAAAGCCGCTGCCAGTAGCGAATCCGTCACGCCAAGCAAGAAACCCAAGCCGAAAGAACGCCGTTCCAGCGGCCCACGCAAAATCGCTCAAGTGCTCGTCGATCTGGGTTTCCTTGATGAAATTCAGATGGAGAGCCTTTACGAAGAGTCGCGGACCATGGACATTCCCATGGAGCGGCTGGCCGTCGAACGTGGGTTGTTGACCGAAGAACAACTGCTGCAAGCCTTGGCTGAACAGCACAATATGAAGGTGGTCAACCTCGAAGAAGTCAAACCTACGCCCACGGCCATCAGCATGGTCCAAGAAACGATGGCGAATCTGTACAAGATGCTGCCGTTGAACTTTGAGGGAGACACGCTCACGGTGGCATTGGCCGATCCCAACAATTTGCAGGCTCTCGACGATCTGCGGAACCTGCTCGGTATTGCTCATGTGCAGCCGATGTTGGCTCCGCTGAAGGCCATCGAAGACGCCATCACCAAAGCCTACGCAGGCAAAGAAGACAGCATTACGGACCTGATCAACTCGTTGGCCGCCGATGATTCGTTGCAGCCGAAGCATCGCGAAACCAGCATCGACCTGCAAGACCTCGACGAAATTGCCAATGCCGCCCCAGTACGCAAGCTGATCAACATGATCTTGCTGATGGCCATTCGCGACCGGGCCGCGGACATCCATTTCGAGCCGTTCGAGGAAGAATACAAGATCCGCATGCGTTGCGACGGCGTACTGTTGGAGATGGTGCCACCGCCGCGTCACCTAGCCATGGCCATTAGCTCGCGGATCAAGGTGATGGCCAACCTCGACATCGCCGAACGCCGGCTCCCGCAAGACGGCCGGATCGAATTGAACATCGGCGGCAACGCGGTCGATATGCGGGTCAGCGTGTTACCGACGATGTTCGGCGAAAGCGTGGTCATTCGGGTGCTAGACCGCTCCAACGTCGGCTTGGATCTCGAACGGATTGGCTTGGAACCGGAGATGCTCCGTGACTTCCGCCAATTGATCCGCAAGCCCAACGGCATCACCCTGGTCACCGGTCCGACCGGTGCCGGGAAGACGACCACGCTGTATTCCGCGTTGTCGGAACTGAATACCGTCGAAGAGAAAATCATCACCACCGAAGACCCGGTGGAGTACGAAATCGACGGCATCATTCAATGCCCGATCAATGCGGAAATCGACTTGACGTTCGCCTCCGCTCTGCGAGCGATCTTGCGTCAAGACCCCGACAAGATCCTCGTCGGCGAAATCCGCGACCTGGAAACCGCGACCATCGCGGTGCAAGCCGCCCTCACCGGGCACATGGTGTTCAGCACCCTGCACACCAACGATGCCGCCAGCACCGTGACCCGTCTGCGTGATATGGGCGTCGAACCGTATCTGATCACCGCGACCGTCGAAGGCATCATGGCCCAACGGTTGGTACGGCGGATCTGCACCAACTGCAAGCAGTCGTATCAACCGAGCCGCGAACAGTTGATGGAACTCAACCTGCGACCAGAAGACGTCGTTGGCAAGAACTTCTACTACGGCGAAGGGTGCAACAAGTGCAACAACCTCGGCTTCAAGGGACGTTGTGGCTTGTATGAACTGCTGCTGATGGATGATGACCTGCGCGATTTGGTGTCTAAGGGCGCCTCGACCGACGTTCTCCGGCAGCATGTCCGCAAACGCGGCACCCGCAGCTTGCGGGACGCCGGCTTGAATGCCCTGTTCAAGGGAATCTCGACGATTGATGAAGTCGTCCGCGAAACCGTCTTGGAAGACGAGGGCTGATCGGACGGTCCCCGGGTTTGTTTGGGAAAGGATCATGAGGTCATCACTAGGGTCTTGAACTATGCCAACCTACAAGTTTGAAGCCCTCGATACGAGCGGCACCGAAGTCAAGGACCAGATCGACGCCCTCAATGAGGAAGAAGCCCAACAGAAGATTAAACAGATGGGCTACTTCGTCACCAAACTGACGGCCACCGCAACGGCGACCGGCAAGAAGGGGGCGAAGAAGAAAAAGTCGGGCAAGAAGGAAAAAAGCTTCGTCATCGGCGGGGTGTCGAACAAGATGCTGTGCTTGTTCACCCGGCAATTCTCCACCCTGCAAGATGCCGGTTTGCCGGTGCTGCGGAGCTTGAAAATCCTCGAAGGGCAGATGAAGCCCAGCGCCCTGAAAAACGCCCTGATCGACGTCGTCGATGATGTCGAATCGGGCTGCACGCTCTCCGAGGCGATGAGCAAGCACCCCAAATGCTTCGATCGCCTGTACGTCAACATGGTCAAAGCTGGCGAGGCGGGCGGTGCGTTGGAAGTGATCTTGCAACGCCTCGCCGAGTTCAAGGAAAAGGCCCAAAGCCTGAAACGCAAGGTCGTCGGCGCGATGGTCTATCCGTGCGTCGTCATCATGGTGGCCGTCGCCATCTTGACGTTCATCATGGTGAGCATCATCCCGAAGTTTAAGAAGATCTTCGATGAGTTCGGCATGAAACTGCCGTGGGCCACGCAAAAACTCATCGAAATCTCGATGTGGTTCGCCGACTACTGGTGGGTGCTGCCGCTGTTCCCGATGGGCTTCTACCTGCTGTTGAAGATCATCCGCATGAGTAGTGCCGGGAGATATGCCACTGACCGGATTCTGCTGTGGATTCCCATTCTCGGCAAAATCATGGAGAAAACCATCGTCGCCCGGACGATGCGCACGCTAGGCACGCTCGTTAGCTCCGGCGTGCCGATCTTGGAAGCGTTAAGCATCGTGAAAGAGACGGCCAACAATATGGTGTTCGAGCGGTGCTTCCAACGGGTGTACGAGTCGATCCGCGAAGGGGAAACTATCGCCGAGCCGCTCCGCGAAAGTGGGTTGGTCGATGATATGGTGGTCAACATGATCGAAGTCGGCGAAGAAACCGGCGACCTCGACACCATGTTGTACAAAATCGCCGACTTCTAC
>CALEEC010000153.1 GCA_937949245.1 uncultured Gemmataceae bacterium
CGACTCCGACACCTTCGAGGCGGGGGTGCACGCCGCCGAGACGGGGCATGTGGTGTTCGGAACCATTCACGCCTCCTCGGCCGCGTCGACGGTCAGTCGGATTCTGGACTTGTTCCCCCCCAGTATGCACCATGCGGTGCGCCAAAGTTTGGCGTTCAACCTCAAAGCGGTCGTGGCCCAAAAACTGGTGCCCTCGATCAAACCGGGGGTGCAACGGGTGCCGACCAACGAAATTATGATCGTTAACCCCACCATTCGCGAACTCATCCTCAAGGCAGAGGATAAAAAACTGCCTGACGCGATTCGCATCGGTTACCTCGAAGGCATGCTCGATTTTACCGAAAGTCTACGGCAGTTGGTCGAACGCGGAGACATCGACAAAGCTACTGCTCTCGAGTTTGCTCCCAATCCCGAACAACTCAAGATGGCCCTCAAGGGCATCAAAGTGGCCGCTCCGGGGATTCTCTAAAACGCTCTTGTTCCAGCGTATTTTTCTCTTCCCCCATCCACCGGACGACAACGGGGCGAGAGACGAACTCACCGTCTCTCGCCTGATCGCTGATACTCCGGCAACGGACGACGACCAGCTCGCCAGTCGGAGACACCAAGAGCCGACGACGCCAGTCTTCGGGTGTTCAGCACCTCCGGCGACTTACGTCTGCTGGCTCGCCGGGTTGCTGAAATTCTGGCACGGACGTCTGTCGGCTCGTTGAAACTCGTCCACTTACCAAGGTTGGCCTCCCTGGAGTGCTTCACGCCGGCAACATTCCGCTGGGGCGCGTTGTACCATGACCAAGCTGCCGGAGAAGGCGGCAAAATCAAAATCTCTCTTGCCGGAATCCTTAGAATAACGATAACAAAAGATACCTTATTCATTCCCACCCCGCCGTTGTGGGCCGTGCGATGAACGAGCCTCCTTTATCCGAAGCGGAAATCGCGGACGCGAATCGACTGTTGGCCGACAAAACCCCGCAAGAAATTCTGCGTTGGGCTGTCGCGGAATTTCACCCGAAGCTGATGATGGCCACAGCTTTTGGGGCCGAGGGTTGTTGCATTTTGCACATGCTTGCCGAGATCGAACCGAGCGTGCGTGTGATCAACCTTGAAACCGGTTACCAATTCCCTGAAACCCTCGAATTGCGGGAACGCATTCGGCAACGCTATGGCATCGCGGTGGAACTGGTGCGGCCGGAGCTGTCGGTTGCCGAATATGAAGCGGAACACGGCGGCCCGTTATACACTCATCGCCCCGATCAATGCTGTTACGATCGCAAGATTGTTCCTTTGAGAAAAGCGATCGTCGGCTATGCCGCTTGGATCAGTGCCATTCGCAAAGATCAAACGGCGGATCGAGCGGCGGCCGCTGTGGTGCAATGGGACAAGAAGTTCGGGCTGATTAAAGTCAATCCCTTGCTCCATTGGACGCGTAAAGACGTGTGGGGCTTCATCATGAAACATGCCGTCCCCTACAATCCGCTGCACGATCAGAACTACCCCAGCATCGGTTGTTGGCCCTGCACCCAACCGGTAGCAGAAGGGGAAACCGATGAACGCGCCGGGCGTTGGGCCGGCAAGAAGAAGAAAGAATGTGGCCTACACGTCATCGAGCATCAACAAGGCAGCGGTATTTGACCTGGCTGATCTCTCCCCGGGCGAGGCGAGTCATGCGTGGAATGTTATTTTCTGCCAAAGCGACCTATGCCTGCATTGCCATGCTTGAGCTAGCAGCACGCTACGAAGAAGCCCAACCGGTGCGTCTGAAAGCCATTGCCGACACACATGGTATTTCGCAACGGTTCTTGGTGCAAATATTGCTCCAGTTGAAAGGGGCCGGTTTGGTGGTTTCGACCCGCGGCGCGTCGGGAGGGTATCAATTGGCAATGCCCCCTGAAAAAATTTCCTTAGCTGCGATCGTCGATTTGATCGATCGCACCGAACCGGTGCAGACCCCTTCATCGCCCGAGAAACTTCCTCCCACGCCGATGGTGCAGGTGATTCATGGCGTCTGGGCGGAGATTCTCGCGGCTCAGCAGAAGATCTTGGAGACTACCACCCTCGCCGAACTCGTCAGTCGAAGCCAAGCCAGCTTTGACCTGTCGTATCAGATATAACGGTGCTTTCTCATGGCCTTTTGCAAGGAGTATTCATGGCCGATCTGATTGCCCCGCACGGAGGTCTTGCCGAACCGATCGACCGAATGGTTCCTGCCGCGGAACAGGAAGCGTTTTTGGCTCAAGCGGCGGCGTTGCCGCAAGTGCCGATCAGCGACGGCGATCTTTCCAGTTTGCATCGCATCGGCGACGGTGGTTTGAGTCCGTTGATCGGCCCGATGACCCGCGAGGAATTCGATCGGGTTCTCGACGAGGAAGTCATCCTGCGCGATGGCAAAAAATATGCTTGGACCATCCCGATTGTCTTTCCGATCGACGAGCAACTAGCCAAGTCGCTGCAATTGGGGATGAGCGTGGCCTTGGTGAACAAAGGCACGATTGTCGGTACGTTGTTGGTGACCGATTTGTATCCGTTTGACAAGGTGAAATACAACACCCGCGTCTACGGGACCGAACGCACGGATCACCCGGGAGCGCGGATCGTCTTGGAAGATCCGCGGACATGGACCATTGCCGGCGAAGTTCGCGTGGTCATCCCGCCGAAACATCCCGAGTACGGCGACGTAGTGCTGAGTCCCCGAGAAACGCGGGCTTTGTTTGCCCGACGCGGCTGGCAACGAGTCGTCGCGTTTCAGACGCGCAATCCTTTGCATCGCGCCCACGAGTACGCCCTGGTCGTGGGCGCAGAACGACTGACGCGAGAAGGCTATTTCACCGGGGCCGTGCTGAATCCGCTGATCGGCGAAACCAAGGGCGATGATGTCGATGCCGCGACCCGGATGCGTACCTATCGCGCCCTGATCGACAACAAAGTGATCGGCCAAGGTGACAAAGATGAGGAACTGTGGAAGAAAGTCGGCTACGATCTGACCGATCAACTTATCTTGCTGGGCTTGGATATCAAGATGTTCTACGCGGGACCGAAAGAAGCGGTGATGCATGCGATCTATCGGCAAAACTTCGGCTTCACCGACATCATCATCGGCCGCAAACATGCCGACGCCCCGTATGACGACGGCAAAGACATCTGGGACGGCCTAGCTGCCCAGCGGAAGTTCGACGAATTGAAAGGCGAATTGCTCATCAAGCCGGTGAAGGTCGGCTTTGCCGCATTCTTTGAAGAACTGGGCCGGGTCGGTTTGGTGGATGAATACGCGCCGAAAGGCTACAAAACTGTATCCATCAGCGGCCGGGAATTGCGCGAGAAACTGCGGCGGGGTGAGATGCCCGATCCGCGGATCATGCGCCCTGAGACGGCCAATGTCCTCATCGAACGCATGAAAGGCACCTAATGAGCGCGGCGTCGGGCCATTCCTGAAACCAGGCGAGCCGGCAGATGTGAGTCGCCGGAGTCGGAGGTGCTGAATACCCGACGACTGGCGTCGTCGGCTCCCACATTTTCGAGAACGGAATCCGAGCCACGTTCCCCGTCCGCAACGGCGATCGGTTTCAGCGCGGCAGCGTCACTCTACGGGGGCTTTGGTCTTGTCCATCCATTGATAGGCGTTCTCGATGCCGGCCCCTTTAGCTGCGTCGAGAATGGCGATTTGCACGCGATGCGGCACTTCGCCATCTACGTCGAAAACCAACTCGGATTTCTTGGTTTTCTTGGCCCATTTTTCGATCGCCTGCGGGAGTTCCTCTTCGCGGACCTTTTCGTTTTCCACCGTGATGACCGGTTGGCCGTTTTCCATTTTCGCCTGGACACGAATGCACGCGGTGGCAATCGCCTCTTTCAACGGTTTGTCCATCTGCTGAGCCTGCTCTAACGTCGGAGCTCGCAGGACTTTGCGCATGCTTTCATAAGTGATCGTTAGGATAAAAAAGATCAGCAGCACCAAGGCCACATCGATCAACGGGTTCATGTCCAACCGCGATTCATCGTCCTTTTCGACCTGCGGCCGCGGTTCGAGTTCTTCGATGGCCTTGATGAAGTGGGGATGTTCTTCGATCGGTTTCCAATCGGCGTCTCCGGGGGCCATGACCTCATCGGTCGTGTCAAAATGGCCCTCTTCGATGGCGGTCAGAACTTGGGCTGCCGTCAGTCCCTCGCGGAACTTCGGCGAACCGACGTGGCGGATACGGTAGGTCGTCATTGCGGCCGCTCGTTGACTTCGTAGGTGATGTTCCTAATCCCCCAGTCTTTCCGTTTGGCTTCGAGTTTCGATAGCAATCGCTGCGTGTATTTGGCGGGCAAATCTCGATGCGCCGCGATCCGAAATTCCGGAGGCGTTTGCTGTTGCTGCATCCGTTCGTTGATGCGACCAATCAAGGCATCGTCACTCGGCAGATCCGAATCTTCGGGAGTCGGCGGGTCATTGCCGCGGCCGAGGGTGTAACTCGGTTGCCGGTTTTTGGGGTCGTAATCAATGCCGATCCAGTAGACTTCAGGATCATCTTGAACTTCGGGACCGTGAAGGCTGTCGGGCACCGCGATCGGCGACAAGGCAGACACCACGGCCGTCATCATGAAGAAGATCAGCAGCACCAGGCTGATGTCGATCAGAGGAATCATGTCGGGGTCGTCATCCTCGTCGCCGGAACGGCGTTTCCAACCAAAATCGAGTTGGACCGGTTCCATCGCTTCGACGGCATCATCGATGCGATCCGGTTCGGGGGGAGGCTGATAGACGGCCAACAAAGCTACTTCGGAAACCGCTTGCCAATCGGCACTCCCTACCGGGCGGACGCGATCGGTCGGTCCCAAACGGCCTTGTTGTACCCACCCCGAAACCACATGGTACGGCACTTGCTTGTAAACCGTGTTCGCCTCAACGAACCAAACATCCAACAGACGCATGACAAGTACTCGGTTCGAGGGGCATTTCTGGGAGACTGTCCGGC
>CALEEC010000154.1 GCA_937949245.1 uncultured Gemmataceae bacterium
CTTCGCTGCCGCAAACACCGCACCCCGTTGAGCAAGCCATCTACGACACGGTTACCAACGATGCTGACGCCGACACCGAACAAATCTTCCGACAAACCGAAGCCGTAGCCGAACAACAAGGCGAACGCCTCCGCGAAGAACAAATGCTGCTCAAACCAAACGACCAACGCTGGCTGTGGCTGCTCCCCACGTGTTTGTGGCTGGCGCTGCTCGGCTTCGGTATTGCCAAAATGGTCGTCGGTCATCTACGCCATAAACCAATCGAGATTCTGATAGTTTCGACCATTTCCGTCTTCGTCTTCGGAGGCTTGATCTGCCTTAGTTTGTCTGCGGTGCGAACGACCCTGCGTGGCCGGAGACTGCGGATCTGGCTGCGTCAGCAGCATCGCGACTGCGTAGCTCGGGAAAATCCGGACGTTGCCGCGCCGGCTGCCTTGGCTGCGCCGGCTATGGCCGTCGCGCTGTTTGGCATCGGTGCTCTACCGACTCCGCAGACGGAAGCCCTGCGAAAGTCGATGGCTCAGCAATCGTTGGCCGGTTCTAGTTCCGATGGCTGCGCTTCTGGTTGCGGCGGTGGGGGAGGCTGCGGCGGTGGGGGAGGTTGCGGCGGCTGTAGCTGAGGCGATTGACCGAACCTCCCGGCTGAGACGCGGGATCGAACCTCTCTGTCCTGCTACGCTGCTAGGCGGCATCTCCGTACTTAGTAGGCAGTTGCCACGGACGACGGCCTTCACGGCTTGAATGCAGTAGGCTTCGGTGCGGTCGGTTGCTCAGCGGTTGGTCCCCTGATGAGCTACTCCGCAGCAACCACAATCTTCAGCTTTTGGGCTTAGCTGTCTTTGTCTTTGCCGTCGTCGGCTTCCGCAGTGGTGGACATCGTTAGCGGGGGTAGTCCCAAATACTGCCGACAAGCGACGCATTTTTCCAGCAACAGTTTTCGCACCTGGAGATGATTTTGCAATGTCTCCGCGTCCAAAACGAACGGCTCGCCGATGGCAATGCGGATGGTGCGGAAGAAATCCATACGCTTCCCCTTGGTCGGTGGGCCGTTGTGGAATGAAGTGAAACTCCCCCAGCCTCCTTCGATCCAACAGGGAATCAAGACGATCTGCGGTCGGGCCGCGACGATCTCGTAGATGCCGCGGGCGAATCGGCGAATCGGCTTTTCTTCGGTGCGTCGCAACCAGCCTTCGGGAAAGATCATCACGGTGTCGCCCTGGTCGAGTCGGGCGATGGCTTCGCCGATCTCCGGGGCTTCACGGCGAAACGACGAGTCTTGCACCCGGATTACCTTGTACACCCGACGCATGATCCACGAGATGACCGGCAGATCGTAAAAGGTCGAAACCATCATCGGCACGACCTGACACGGCATCACCTTGGCCAACCATAACGGATCGAACCACGCGGCATGATTGGCAAAGACCAACTGCGGCCGATCTTGCCGAATCTGGTGCCACCCGGGGCCATAGACGCGCACGACATAAAACGGCCAGATCAACACTTCGCCGGCCACCTCAGCCCACCAACGGAAGAACACCCACCAAGTCGGCACGAGGAGCAAGCAACTACCGATCAGACTGACACGATGGCACAGGAACTCGAAGGTGGCATCGAGCGGCACCCGTGCCCAGAAAAACAGGCTCGCCGTCAGCAGCAGAGCCGACCACGCCGACACGATCCAGAAGGTTGTTCCACGGCGATCGTCCGCACTGGCCACTTGAATTCCGGTGCAACACGGCCCCCAGGCCCACCCCAACGCCCCGGCCATCCCCCAACTCGCCCAAGTCCAATCGTGGCTCAGCGTGCCATACAAGGCACTGCCCGCTAACAGCGTGACCGCGATCGGCAACATTCCCAATGTTCGCAGGGGGCTAAAGTGCAAACCTCCTAGCAGCACACCCACCCCCAGCGCCAAGCCAAATTCCAACCAATCGCTGATGCTGGCCATCCACACGCTCAGTCCCCATAAAGCGGACAGGAGCAAGGTCGAACCCAACGCCCGGCTCGAACGCACCAACCGATTCAGAGTGACGAATGTGTCCGCCAGCGGACGGGTGCTGCTGCTGGTCGATGGTGCCATCCGACACAGAAGCGACAGCAGAACCCCCAGAGCAATGCTCCCCAGCGAATAAGTGATGATGTCGGTGGGGAAAAATTCGGTTCGCAACCCCGTCGCATCGCGGTAGCTATGGGCAATCCACACCGCAGCCAAGGTCGCTAGCAACCGCAGCAGTAGGAGCGTCGCTTGAACGCGAGGCAAAAACCACCTGGCCCGCCGACAGGTGTCCGGCAAACCGGCAAACCGAGCCGCCGCGACGGTCAACGACGCTAACACGACCGCAACCGATGCGATCGGCCACGGGCCACCATTCCCTGCGCAAAAGCCGATCACGCTCAAGGCCAACAGACCGCTAAACACCGACATACGACGAAACCCCACGCGATCGGCCAAGAATCCCAACCAGGGCGCAAACAAGATCGTAGCCACCGCGACCAAGCCGACCACTTCCACTAGCCGCTCACGCCACTGATAAGCCCCCAGATTCAATCCTCCGATCGCATAGAGCAGCAAGACCGCTTCACCCCACGAACGCAGTCCATGCCCCAGTGCCAACGCCACTAACCCGATTCGATCGCGGATTGCACTTTGGCTCATGTCGATGTCATCTCCTGTGCCGCAAAAGCGATCCTTGGTCCATCGCACAGAGATTGTATCGCTGCGTTCGACTCGGCTAGGGGAAAATGGAACATCGTCTCAATCTGGGGCTTCTGTGGACGAGCGAGCCATCACGTCCGTCAACGGCGATAAGGCGAGCCGGGAACGTCAGTGACCGGAGGTATTGGAATCCCCCCACAACCCGCGTCGTCGGCTCCAAGGCGAGCTGTCCGACTTCGTCGATGGAGGTTCACCGAAAAAGCGGTCATCACGCGACCTGGGAAAAAGCAATCTCGCCCGATACAGAGCCATTCGATCGTCCGCCCCGTAGCTTAGCCGATTTTTCCTTGGACGCCGCTACCTTGCTCGATTCCAATAAGTGAAGCCATCCCCTCGTTTTCCTCCTGCCTGGAGTCGCTAGCATGCACCAGCCTTCGCTTGGCCGGTGGTTTGGTCCCATTGCTGTGGGACTGTTCGGCTGTCTCGCCGTCGGCACACCGGCGATTCTGGCTCAGAATGCCAACGCAACCGGTGCTACAGCTAAAGCCAGCGATTGGTCCGCCGCAGTCGCGGCCGCGGCCACCAAGCCACCGATGACCATTGCCAAAGCGGAAGCGTTTATCGGTCGCTTGCTCGATTTCGTCGAACGACACCATCTGAAGACCGCGGCTCATTCCGAACAACGAGGAATGATCTACGAATACTTCGATGTCCAACGCCGGAGCCAATTCGATCAGTGGGTACAAGGGGAAGCCCTCGACACGATGCACGATGGCGCGTGGTTTGCTATCGCAATGGTCAACGCGGCTCGGGCTACGGGCAACGACCGCTACCGCCGCTTCCTCGTCGATTGGCAACTGCCGTTCTACACTAAGATCCTCAACCACAGCGATACGCTATTCCGAAGTGAACCGCTGTCGGTCGATCCCCAAGGAGTGAAGTTTGATTTGGAGCATCGCTTGCAAGCCCCTGAAAAGGGCTTCTGCCCTTACTGGTGGGACGATGGCGCATCGGTGTCGCTGGAGCGTCGGCAAAAGGGACGCTGGCAAGGGCCGCCCTATGCTTGCACCGACTTATTGGCCGGCCAAGACAATCCGCAGGCCAAGCTCGCGGGGTATTCGCATGGGTCGTCGAATCACTTGGCCCAAGATCTGGGGCCGATGCTGATGCTCAGTTGGTTGCTGCTACGCGATGCGAAAGACGCTCGCGAACAGCAGTTGGCCCGCGATTTGGTCGATGCGGCCAAGCATCTGGCCGAGTGCCGGAAACGTCATGGCGCGCCCTACATTCCCGCTGTCATCGGCCCGGCCGGGTTGCTCCAGAACGATCCGCAATTGTTGGCCAAGATTGCGGACCCCAACCCGAAGCTCCCGCCCAGCAATCACTATGTCCGCTTGCTGGGCGATCTGGGGGCCGAGCGTCGGCAACCGTCTCCCGGCTTTGCCGACGATACGCAGTACCTGTACTACGCGATGCTGGCCAAGCACGGAGCTTCGTTCCCGCGGCAGGTGCGCTTTCGGATCGCTTACGATGCCTTCACCCTGCCGTTGCTCTATCGTTTCTGGTCGGACAATGCCCCAGTCCCACCGGGGATCAATCGCTTCGACTTGGCCGGATACCTCCAGGGGAAGAGCGGACGTTTCGAGTCGTACCGTTCCGATCGGGTCGGCCCCATTGGTTCGCGGATGGGGCCACAATCGATGGTCGTTTGTGGCTGGGCGTTGCAAATGTTCCAGGCCGAGGCCGATTTCTACGATGCTCAGGTGCGTTCGCTGTTTCCCTTGCTGCCGATCGTGCCCATGGCTGATGACGCGAAGATCGAACCGATCACGCTTCCGATCGCAGGCACTGCCGTGCAGTTGCTGAGTCACCGCGACGCTTTAGAACTCCGCGGCACTATCTCCGGCCCGACCACGGAATTTCGGCTGAGCCTGGGCGGACTGGGGCAAGCGAACTCCGCTTTCGCGCTGCTGACTTTGCAACGCGACGGCACAATCACGGTCAAGAATCACCGCGGCGAACCACTCCAGCATCAGGGAAAGATCGACGCTCAAGGGCGTTTCACGCTGACGCTCCCCTACACGATCCGCAAAGGCCAAGGCATCTGGGGCAACGGCTACGAATTGAGCCGCGGCAGCCTCCGCCTGGCCGACACGACGACCGAGTTTGTCATCTCCAGCAGCGGTGCCCAGGTACGAGCGGCTCTGGAACGCGAACTCGCCGGCGGACTACGCACCTGGGAGGCGATCTTCGACAGTCTCGGCTACATCCCTACCAGTTTGGGAGCGGGAAGTTGGGACCGCTTTTCCGATAGCGGAGGTTACGCCCATCTGATTAGTGCCGCGGCCCAATACCTGTTGTGGCGCAAACGGCAGAACGATTGGACCGTCCATGCCGTGCCACGTAGGAAGTAAGCAGCGTAGGGTTGCCCCACCTCGGTGGACGGTGGACTAGTGTCTGCTTCCCAGGAGGGGGCGGAACGTCAAAGGGGTCAACTGGGACAGACTTCGTGGACCGAGCCTTCACAACGGATCGCGGAACGGACGGCTCGGCAGAAACCTTCGACGTCCAGCCCCAGATCGTGCAGCAGCTCGGCACGCTCGCCATGCTCGATGAAGCGGTCGGGAATGCCCAAGCGAATGACATGCCGAGTGTCCAAGCGAACCGCATTGGCCGTTTCGAGTACCGCTGAGCCAAAGCCGCCTTCCAGGGTGCCTTCCTCCACGGTGAAGACCAAGGGCAATTGCTCGATGGCTCGCAAAATGATCTCT
>CALEEC010000155.1 GCA_937949245.1 uncultured Gemmataceae bacterium
CCGAGCGGCGGGCGTAAGCCCGCCGTGTCTGCGCAACTCTTCCTGTCCACAAAACCTTTCTTGTCCACGAAACCTACCGTGTCCACGAACCCCCTTCCTGTCCACGAACCCCTTCCTGTCAACGAACCCCTTCCTGTCAACGAACCCCCTCTTGTCCACGAAACGTCGCTGTCGGTGTTTGCAGTGTCCGCGAGTGCCTTGCCACGGCGAGTATCTCGGTGGAGGGCAACCGGATTTTCCAGGTGACTTGCGCCCGTTGCCCAATCACTACAGGGACCGGCGTTTTGCCGGCCCCATATATCCTCAGGGAAAGAAAATAGTTACCCACGACCGAATCACCTGCCCTTGCATCGCTGGTCTTTCTTGGCTATTCACCGCCCGCTCAATGGAAGCGACTTTCCCCCCCGGTGAACGGGAGATTCTTTATGCGTCGGATTGCGATCATCAATCAGAAGGGCGGCGTCGGAAAAACGACGACCTCGGTCAATTTGTCGGCTGCCCTAGCTCGCCGTGGAAAAAAGGTTTGTATCCTCGATCTCGACCCGCAAGCACACGCGACCACGCACTTGGGCATCGAACCGGATGGCGAACTCCCCTCGATGTATGATGTTCTTGTCTCGGGCCGTGCTTTGGCCGATGTTCGCCGAGAAACGGAAAAAAATCTGTCCATCGTCGGTTCAGACATCAACCTCGCCGCCGCGGAAGTGGAACTCGCCGGTGTCGTCGGTCGCGAAGTCATCTTAAGGGAGAAACTCGCTCAAGATACCGAGGCTTTCGATTTTCTGATCATGGATTGCGGCCCCTCGTTAGGAGTGCTAACGCTCAACGCTCTCGCGGCTGCTGACGAGGTGTTCATTCCTCTGCAACCGCATTTCCTCGCCCTCCACGGCTTGAGCAAATTGTTGGAGACGACAGCTCTGGTCAGCCGACGCATCAATCCACGATTGAGGGTGACAGGTATTATCGTGTGCCTGTACGATGGTGGTACACGCCTAGCACAGGAAGTGGTCAGCGATTTGAAGGCATTTCTCGACAAGAGTCGTTCCGCCCCGGTTCCCTGGTCAAACGCCATCGTCTTCGATACCAAGATTCGCCGAAATATCAAGTTGGCCGAATGCCCCAGTTTCGGGCACTCGATTTTCAGCTATGCTCCCCATAGCAACGGCGCGCTGGATTATGCTGAACTGGCCCGCGAATTGCTTGGCGAACCTATCGAACTTCCCGATCCCGTCGAACCGATGGTGGCCGCTCTGCCCCTACCAGCTGCTGCTTGACTCGGCCAGCGGCTCTCGGGATGGCAGGATGACGACCTTGCCGTCTCCCGAGCATGCCCCACCATGGCCTGTCCCCACGCATGCATGGCAGCCTCCACGCATGCATGGCGTGCCTACGCAATTGCACGGCATGCCCCCACAAATGCATGGCAGCCTCCCCACATCATGCATGGCGTGCCCCTGCGAACGCCTTTTCCTACAATGGCTGTAGCGATCGCGTTCCGCATTGATCGCTACAGCTAGCATGGAGTTCGATTACTCTCCGAGTCGGCTTACATGACCGCATCATCCCCTTCCCCAGCTTCGTCGAAATGGCGCATCTCGATTGCTTCTCTGCAAGAGATTTTGCCGCCGAACTACCAGCAGTTACGCTTGGTAGGCCGCACCGTGCTGCAAGGCGAGAAGGTCCGCGAAGCGAAAATCAGCCTGGCTCTGGTCGATAATCCGACGATTCATCGGATCAACCGTCAATTTCTCAACCATGACGAGCCTACCGACGTGATCACCTTTCCGCTTAGTGGCCCCAGTGCGAAAGTTCTCGAAGGAGAACTGGTGTTGGGAGTGGAGGTGGCCATCGAACTAGCACGGCAACGAGGACACGACCCGCATATTGAGTTGGCCCTGTATGTGATTCACGGTCTGCTTCATTTGTGCGGATACGACGATACTTCTCCGCAACAGCGTTCCGCCATGCGTCAGCGCGAACGGCACTACCTGACGCTTCTGGGACTCCCCGATATTGCCGAACGCGATTGATTTTTTCTTTTCAGCCAAGTTCGAGAAGGACATCCACCGATGGTGCAACAAATTCACCCCGTCACACTCGCCGAGCAAATGCAACAGGGACAAAAGGTCTATTTCGTCGATGTCCGTCAGCCTTGGGAAAACGAATTCTGCGCTCTGCCCAACAGCATTCTGATTCCGCTAGCAGATTTGCCCAGCCGAATCCACGAAGTCCAACCTCCCGAAAATGCTCTGGTGGTGGTCTACTGCCATCACGGCATCCGTAGTTTGTCGGGAGCCGCGATTTTAGAGCAAGCGGGCATTCCCGCAGTTTCTCTCGCTGGGGGAATCGATCTTTGGTCAAGCCTCGTCGATCCGAAAGTGCCCAAGTACTAAAGAAATTACGTCCCTACATCCCCAAGGTCCGAATGTCCCCATTCGGTGATTTCCTAGCTGATTTCTGCACCCGCTTGGTTTAAGCTGAATGCTTGCTAGGGTTTCTATTCCTACCGGATGGGGAGTCTCACCAATGCGCTATCGCGGCACGTCAAGCATAGCTTTGCCCCTACCAATGTGCTATCGCAGCACTTCGAGCGTGGCTTTGCTCCTGCTGCTGGTGTTGTGCTGCTGTCATGTTCCCACCATTTGGGCTTATGTTGAAGCCCCCCTGTCCTTCGGTGCGGTGATTCAGCAATCTTCCCATATTTGTGTGATGACGGTTACCAAGGTCGATCGCGAGAAGAATTTGATCATCTACCAAAAAGTAGCCGACCTCAAAGGGAAGCACCCTCAGGAAACCATCAAGCATAACATCGGCAAAAACGGACTTCGGCCGGGCGAATGGGAAAGCATCATGGCCTGGGCGGAGGTGGGCAAAACCGCCGTATTTTTCCACAACGGTTCGGCCAGCGAAACCTTCATCGGCATGAATTGGTATCAGGCTTACCCCGGCGGGGATTGGTGGAACATGACCCATGCCGAGCCTTTCTTGCTGCGGAGTTTTGCCGGCAAACCGGAAAAACTGATCGCTGCCGTTCAAGACATCCTGGCCGGCAAAGAAGTTGTGGTGCCCTGTATGGTAGACGGCAACAAGGAAGACCTGCACACCAAAAAAGCCAAGATTCAACGTCTACGAGCGAGCCTGAAACTTCAAGACTACAACCCCAAACGCGATTTCGTCGGGTGGGGGGGAGAAGACATTCGCCGACTGAGCGGCATGCCCGGTTTTAGCCACTACGGTGCCTTGCCCCGCGTCGATGCCGATGCGAATGCGATTTCCTGCATCGATTTCGACGGCGATGGTCGGTTGGATCTTTGCCTATGCGGTGCGGAAAGGGTCGTTTTACTGCAGAATCAAGGAGACTCGTTCAATGAAATAACTCTACCAGGTTTATCGATTGGTTCTCGGGGAGCCGTCTGGGCGGACTACAATGGCGATGGCAAACCGGATCTCCTGCTAGCGACCGTGGTCGGTCCCAAACTGTACACTAACCTCGGCGGCGGAGGCTTCCGCGACGACACGCTCTTGTTGCCCCAAGAAACCGGCTATCATCCCCAAGCCATTGCCTGGATCGATGCCAACAGTGATGGTAAACCCGACATCCTGTTCTGCAACGGCTATCACGGGATGCGGCTCTATTTGAACGATCGCCCCGCGGATGCCGCCGTCAAACTCACCGCCCCGCGACTGGGCGACTGGTATTTCACTGGACCATTCGACAACACTAACGGCAAGGGATTTGAAACAGTCTACGAACCTGAGAAGGGAGTGCAACTTCAAGCCACTTACAAGGGGAAGAAGAATCAGGATCTCACATGGAAAAAAGGTCCGTTTGCCGATGGCTCGGTCAATAATCTACTGCCTCTGTTTCCTGCCGATCTGCAAAACGATGGGGTGATCTATTTGTATCGCACGATCGAGGTATCCAAGCCCACGGAACTACCGGCATCGTTTGGCTCCGACGATACCCTAACCGTTTGGCTGAACGGAGAGAAACTCATCGCAGATCCTTCCTATCGTGCTGCGGCTCCCGACCAAAACCGTGCCACCCTCCGACTCAAGCCGGGGAAGAATGAACTGTTGCTGAAAGTTTGCCAGGGGACGGGCGACTGGGAGTTCTATTTCGCGGCTGGAATCCCTAAAGCAGTTATCGAACCTTGGTTCAAGGATGTGACCGATCTTTGGGGACTCGGCAAAGGATCTGCGATCGGCTCTCATCGGGGAGATTCGTTGACCGTAGCCGACTTCGATGGCGATAGCCGAGCTGATTTTCTCTTCGGTGCGGCTCAAGGGATGCTCTTTCGCAACACCGGGAAGCGGTTCGATCTCGTCAATGATAGTGGGATTCGCTATCAACCGGGTAAGATCGGCCCGGCGATAGCTGATTTCGACGGCGACGGCTTGCCCGACCTGTTCATTCCACAAAACGGCGTGGGGAAGCTGTTTCGCAACCAAGGAAACTGCAAGTTCGTCGATGTAACCGCTGCCCAGGGTGACTTGGCATTGCCGATCCCGGGGGCGGTGGCCGCGGCTTGGGGCGACTTCAACAACGATGGCAAGCCGGATTTGCTGATCGGCTGCTTGCGCGGAGTGAATCGCTACTATGAAAATGCAGGGGACAAAGGCTTTATCGACCGCTCTGTGGATCTAGGTCTGACCCAACGCCTCTACAATTCGCAAGCCGTCGCACTCGCCGATGTCAACGGAGATGGCAAACTCGACATGATCTTCAACAACGAAGGTCAGGAATCCTGCCTGTTGCTAGCCGATCCCGATATTCCCAACCCACGTACTCCCGTCAGCATCCATCTGCCGACGCGCAGCAGTGCCATCGGTGGCCAAGTCACGATCCTCGATGCCAATGGCAAACGCTCTTGGGTGGAACCACTGACCGGAGGCGATGGTCGGGGCGGACAACGATTCCAAAGCCGGGTTGCTCTAAAACCGGGCACCTACCAGATCCAATTTCAGGACAGCACT
>CALEEC010000156.1 GCA_937949245.1 uncultured Gemmataceae bacterium
CAAAAACTTTGGCCGACCGAAATATCAACTTCGTGGTGCCAAAACTCGTACCGGTGACGTACCGACGCTGATCCAACAACTGGTGCGTGCCGGACTGATGGCTCCGTTGCCCGCGAAGAAAAAACTGCACGATTACCTCGTAGGAGGACTGGAACGAGCGTTGATTGAAGAAGTAATCAAACAATGCAAAGGTGTGAAAGTGCAAGCCGCCGATCGCCTAGGAATCAATCGCAACACCTTGCACCAAAAGATCGAAAAATTTGAAAAGGAAGACCAAATGCTCGACAGTGACGAAGGTGCTCCCCTCTCGGAACCCTAAACGGCGAATTGAGCATCGCTGCAAGGAAGTTCATCGAGGAAGCACCGCATTTTCCGTCCCTGGTCAAAGTCGGATGCGATCTCCGCGAGACACAGTGCCCCCTGTCGCCCTGCTGCCTCGCTACCCCCGCCCCAAAATTTTTGGCAGGCGCTCTTGTCGCGATCGAACTCGCCTGCCATAATCACACTTTACTTTTCGAGAAACTTTCGCAGGGGCGACGCAATCCGTCGTCCTTCGCCTTTGTGTCTGATTTGT
Source organism: uncultured Gemmataceae bacterium (assembly GCA_937949245.1). Classification (GTDB taxonomy): domain Bacteria; phylum Planctomycetota; class Planctomycetia; order Gemmatales; family Gemmataceae; genus CALEEC01. The sequence continues at coordinate 575 of CALEEC010000156.1, forward strand.
CGTGCTGGATCGGAGTCGTGCCCTCATGGCGGAAAATCTGACCCTAATTGTCCAACCTCGTGAAGGGCGCGGGTCACGCGCTGCCCAGAAACTGCGCCGAGCTGGTCAAATTCCAGCAGTGCTCTATGGCCACAAAGAGGCCAACGTAACCTTATCGCTCAGTACCGAGGCCGTCTCGCAAGCGATTCGCCATCATACTCGGCTGGTCGATTTGAATCTGAACGGTAAAACCGAAAAGGCGCTGATCCGTGACATCCAATACGACCATCTGGGGAAAGAAATCCTCCATGTGGATTTCTTCCGTGTCTCCGCCGAAGAACGGATTGAAGTGACCGTCCCCATCGAATTGCGAGGGGTGGCTCCAGGAGCAAGTTCAGGGGTCTTGGATCAACCGCTCCACGTGCTGAAGATCGAATGCCCCGCGATTGCGATTCCCGACTCGATCAAAGTGAACATCGAGACGCTGCAACTCGGCCAAGTCATTCACGTTCGGGAACTGCAACTTCCGCCGAACGTGAAAGCCCTGGCCGATGCCGATGCCGTCGTGGTGCAAATCAAGCAGAAAGCCTTGGAACCCGAAGCTGCTGCCGCTGCGGGAGCCAACGAACCGGAAGTCATCACTGCCAAGAAGAAGGAAAAGGAAGCCGAAGCGTAAACGCTGCTGCTGCTTGAGGTCGCATCTCAATGCAGCGTGATTTCCTGATCGATGGAAATGTCATGAAGGTCGTGGTAGGGCTAGGCAATCCAGGTTCGCGGTACGAAGGGACTCGACACAACGTCGGTTTCGAGATTGTGGATTATTTAGCCGCTGCCCCTGGTGTTGGCCCCTTCCGCAGTCGCTTTCAGGCTTTGGTAGCCGAGGGTCAAGAAGGGGACGAACCGTATTTGTTGGTGAAACCTGAAACCTTCATGAATCTCAGTGGTCGATCGGTGCGACAATTGGTGGATTTTTACAAGTTGCCGATCGAACACCTGCTGATTATTTGTGATGACATCAACCTCCCCCTGGGCAAACTGCGAATTCGCTCCAAGGGTTCGCATGGTGGCCAGAATGGTTTACGCAACATTCAAGAGCAGTTGGGAACCCAAGAGTATGCCCGGCTCCGCGTAGGAATTGGCTCTCCTGGCGAAATCGACGCCGCGGATTTTGTGTTAAGCCGCTTTCGCCCGGGGGAACGCCCCGTCATTGACGAAGCGATCCGCACCGCCGGGGACGCGGCTCTTTGCTGGATGCGTCAGGGAATCGAAGCCTGCATGAATCGGTACAACGCCGCGGCGGATGCATCGGAGAAACCGAAAAAAACGCCCCGCACGGAGCCGCCGACTCCGACTTCCGAAATGACTTAACCCTGCCAATTTCTGTGTAGAGGCGAAAAGTTATCATGCCAGTGAATCTTTACGAGTGCATGTTTTTGCTCGACACCAACAAAGCGGGCAACGATGTCGAAGCAATGAAAGCCAAATTGCATTCGACGTTAGAGCGCTATTCGGCGGAAATTCTTGCTAGCCGCCCTTGGGGAGAAGACCGTAAGCTCGCCTATCCCATCAAAGGGCAAAAGAAAGGTCTGTACTATCTAATCTATTTCCGTATGGAATCGACCAAGATGCAAGAATTGGAAAATGACTTCCGCATCAACGAGTCGATCCTTCGCCACTTGGTCATCTACATCGAACCCAAATTGGAAGAAGCCATGCTGGCCGTCGCCCGCGATGAGCAAGCCCTTGCCCTGCATGCCATGTCGAACGACGACACCCTCGATGCCGAATTGGGCCTTCCCGAAGAAGAAGGACGTCGCGGCAGCGGCGGTGGACGCCGGGCCACAGGAGTGGGTGCCGATAAAATGTGACGCATCCCCGTCTTTCGGGTGGATGGACGAATTTTTCTGCAACCGAGGTTGTACCTCCAAAGCAGACATGCGTATACTGGGGTAAAGAGAAAACCTCCTGAAAGTCGATAATTGTTGAGATCGGCGGCATTCTCTTTATCCAACCAACCACCGAGAGGCGTACCGTGGCAGTGTTCAATAAAGTCATCCTCATTGGTCGTCTGACCCGTTCACCGGAAGTGCGAGAGTTTTCTACGGGAGGTAAGGTCGCTAAATTCGGTTTCGCTGTCACCAATCGTAGGAAAAATCCGCAAACGGGACAGTGGGAAGACGAGCCGATGTTCATCGATTGCGAAGCCTATAATCGGGGTGAATACGGCAAATTGGCAGACACCATTGCCCAATACTGCCACAAAGGCTCGCAAATTTGCATCGAGGGCAGATTGCATCTCGATCAATGGAACGACAAAACAACCGGGGAAAAGCGCTCGAAACACAAGATCGTCGTTGAATCGATGCAATTACTCGATCCTCGGCCACAAGATGGTGAAATGAATGGCGGGGGCGGCTACAGCGCACGACCTGCGGCACCGCGAGCCAACGGCGACGCCACGGCACAACGCGGTGGGATGGCAACCTCGCGTGGCACGGTGGCACCGGTGATCGATCCTTATGACGATCTGGAAACTCCGCCTGCACGCCACGATAGCGGTGCCGACGACGATATTCCGTTTTGACCACCTGAATTTTAGACTGTCTTCAATCAAATAGGTTGGAACTATGGCCGCAAAAGTGAAGCAGCGTAAACAAGTTCTGAAAGGCTCCCACGGTGGGATGCAAGTAGTGCTTCTCGAAGATGTTCCTCACCTCGGCAAACAAGGCCAGGTCGTCGAGGTGAGGCCTGGCTATGGCCGGAACTATCTGCTGCCCAACGGTTTGGCCATTATTCCGACCGCCCATAACCTCAAATTGTTGGAACGTTACAAGATCCGCGTGCAACAAGCTCGCGAAGCGCGTATCGCCGATCTGAAAGTGTTGGCCGACCAAATCCAACGCGAATTGTTGGTGATCGAAGCCCGTGCGACCGACGAAGGCCATCTCTATGGCTCAGTTGGCCCGAACGAAATTAGCAAAGCCCTGAAAGCCAAGAACCTGATGGTCGAACCGGAAATGGTCAAAGTCGATCCAATCAAACAGGTGCAAATCGCCGAAG
>CALEEC010000157.1 GCA_937949245.1 uncultured Gemmataceae bacterium
TCAGGAAAGCCAACGCCAACATCTTGATGGTCGGGTGCCTGGCCACGAAATCGCTGATCGCTCCCGCGAAAGCCAACATGACGAACATGGCGATTATCATCGCCACGATCATGACCCACACCGTTTCCACCATCCCCACTGCCGTGATGACCGAGTCTAGCGAAAACACGATGTCGATCACCGCAATCTGAATCAGCACCTTGCCGAAACTCGCCGACCGGGAAGCCGCAGCAGTTTCGTTCGCATCCGGCTTTGCTTTCGCATGTTCGAGCTTTTCGTGCATTTCAAACGTACTCTTGCCGATCAGGAACAGCCCCCCTGCCAACAGGATCACATCGCGTAGGGAGATCTCCCGCGCTTCGAGATCATGCAGCAAAGGCATATCGGGGAGGGTGAAAATCGGCTTGGTCAGACCAAGGAGAAAAGACAGTGACAGCAGCAATAGAATCCGCGTTCCCAAAGCGAGTGTCAGGCCGATTTGCCGAGCTTTCGGTTGTTGTTCTCGTGGCAATTTCCCCACCAGAATGGCCAGGAAAATCACATTGTCGATGCCCAACACGATCTCCATCGCTGCTAAAGCGAGTAGTCCCAACAAGATGCTGCTGGTACTGGTGGACTTCGGCTTGAAAAACTTGATTTCACGGACGATGTCGTTTTTCAAGACCCGTTCTTCCGCGGGAGTACGAATGCGATACTCGAGGTTACGGATCTGCCCGGTGTACCGCGCTTTGTCACTCAACGAGACGATGTCGCGCCTTTTGGGATCTTGATAGTCCGGCGAGAAATGGATCACGTCAATGTGTTCGGTTTCGATGTTATAGACACCGTATTCCAACTGCAACGAGATCATCGCCGGGCCGATGAGGTAGCCTTCCAAATGGGAACCGTCGCTCAATTCGATCCGAACGGCGGGCGTCGGCAAGTCTTCTGGGTCGTGCGGTCCCTCATACGCTTGGGTCCAGCTCGGCATGAGGAAGAAACTCATTGCCCCGAGCCACAGCAGTCCCCAAGTCCATCCCCTAATCCATCTCCAAGTCCAGTGGCGTTTCCCAACGGTCATGATGTGTCCTCAAAGTCCGGTGCGGCTTCTCATTCGCGGGGTTGTCACATTTTCGGCGCGAAGGGCTTGGCTTGGCGTAACTCGATCGCGTTGCCGCGCGCGACGGCGTACTGAAACTCCGTTCGCTCGGTACAACTGGCTGCGGGGTTACCTTTCGGATCAATGGCGATGAACGCGACCCGCGCCGGATGCACGCCGCGACGTGCGGCAAAGGCATGGACCCGCTGCACTGCCAGGTCGCAGGCTTCCTGGGCCGATTTGCCTTGACGCATCGCTTCGGTCATCAACATGGCAGCGCCGATGCGAATGATTTCTTCACCGACACCAGTGGAACCGGCCGCACCTGCTTCGTCATCAACATACAAACCCGCACCAATAATCGGGGAATCGCCCACTCGGCCGGGGAGTTTGTAGGCCAGTCCCGAGGTGGTGCATACGCCGCCGAGGTGTCCCGCGGCATCGCGGACCAGTACCGTGACGGTGTCGTGCGAATCGGCCGCAGTTGGGGCTGGCATGATCGGCGTGGCCGCGGGATCTTTCACCTTCGGCCGCTTCTGTGCCCATTCGGCAATGCTTTCTGGAGTGAACAGCGGTTCCAGCGAAAAGCCGTTTTGCAACGCGAACCATTTCGCCCCTTCCCCGACCAAAAACACATGCGGAGTCTTGTCAGCGACCAACTTGGCCAAGGCCGCGACGTGGCGAATGTTCTCGACCCCAGCGACGGCTCCACATTGGAGCGTGCGTCCGTCCATGATGCAGGCGTCCAGCGACACCGTGCCCAATGCATTGCCTAAGCCGCCCAAACCGACCGAACGCACCGCGGGATCGTCTTCCACCGCTTGCGCCCCCGCCAAGGCTGCTTCCAACGCCGAATTCCCCGCTTGCAATGCACGCAACGCCGTTTCGACGGCCAAACGACCAAACGGCCAGGTCGCTATGACGACAGGATCGGCCATCCGACAATCTCCTGCGAGGTATTCCCACGGCAAACCGTCTTCGGATTTGCGAATCGCTTCAGATGTTCCTATCCACCACGCCCAAGATCGGAAAGTGAGATCTGCCAGGCAACCGCCGAAATTACCAACGCAATTCGCAGCGCAGAAAGGGACCATGATTCAACACATTCGTCCGTGTCAACCACCATTCCGCCCCGGGCCGCTGAAACGACAACGCTTCCGCCTGGTAGCCGGCACTAATCCGCATCAAACGCAACGGGTCGGCAAACAACCAACTGACTCCCGCCCGAAGCACTCCATGCATGGCCAACTCGAAACGGTCGCGTGCGGGGGAGTCGATCCACACATAGCTGCTACCATGCAGCGACCCACGCAAAGCGTCTGGATCGATCACTCCCTTGTAGGTGGATAAATTCCCTCCCAAAATGCCGACATCGCTTCCCCCGAAGATCGACAACGCCGTATTGGCCAAGTTGAAGCGGAACTTCCACTCCACATGGGGACCAAGTCCCAAGAAATGGGCCTTCTCCAAAAATCCACTTCCCCACTGCGGCGGCAGGAGTAATTGCTGATCGTAAAATGCTGAGATCCCCCGCACTCCCACGGTCCATTGATCCTGAAACCAAAACAATGGCTCACTGGACTTCATCTCGAAATCGAGTTCGGCAACGTGATAATCAAGCCGTTGCCGCGCCACACGCGGCACCAGCAGCTCTGCAGGGGGCAGCGCCTGCGGTACACTCCAATGCTGGGCCGCTATGAACTCGGTAGGACCGGCCGCACCGAAGAAGCGGTATTGCAGCAACACCGCCCGATACTCCGGCGAACGCCAACCGAGGGTGAATTCGGGCATGACGGTCCAATCGAGGTTGGGCCGCGACGCATCCCCCGAGATCCGCGCTTGGATCAGCCCCAACTCGGCAGCCGTGAACCACCCCCATCCTTGTTCTGGGGGAGGCGTCCAAACAGGAATTTCGCGTTCCCAGAACCGGCGAGCCGCTCCCTTGCGGCCCGGTGTCCCAGAAGCCAAAACTCCCGGTGCCGCAGAGGCTGAAACTCCCGGTGACCCAGGAGTCGATGGATTCGCTGCTATGACCGCAGGATCGGCTTCTACACTAAGGATCGGCACCGTGGGAACCACAGGAGCATTCAACGACGAAGACGCTTGGCTC
>CALEEC010000158.1 GCA_937949245.1 uncultured Gemmataceae bacterium
GTTCGAGGTCAAACAACCGCACTATGCCGTCAGCGCATCCGGTCACCGCGAGATGTTTCGACACGCCCGCCGGCGAACAGACCACGGCATGCACCGGCGAAGGATGCTCCCACACTTGCACCAAACGCACGCCGTTCCAGATGTTGACCCGGCGATCTTCGCTCGCCGACAGAATCACGGGTTTGTCTTGGGCACTGACGGCCACACTAGTCACCGCTTGCAGGTGGGCATAGTTGATCTTTTCGGGGGCCGGCATGATCGACGGTTCGATCAACACTTCCTCACCAACCTTGACCGCATTGGCAAACTGCAAATCGACCGCCCCTTCGACCCGCAACCGCTCCAGGCCATGAATCTGCAAGATCGGATCGGCTTGCTTCACCGCTTCGCCTGGGCGCTTGTACAATTGCCGGACAATCCCATTGAGCTTCCGACCACTGATGTAATGTTGCTCGAAACGGACGTTGATTTTGTCCACGTCGCCCTTGGCTTTCACCTCTTGCGACTTTTTGGTTTCCAGATCGGCACCGTATTTGAAGACGTTCGCTTCGTGGTTGATCTTTTCCGTCAGAGCGGCGCTGCCTTTGCGGTACAGTTCATCCACGATGTTAAACAACTCGGTCGCCTTGGAATGCAATTGCTTGGCGGCTTGGACTTCGCTCCCCGCGGCACGGGCGATTTCTTCGAGACTGACTTTCTCTGCGTAGACTTGGCGATCGTCAAGGACGACGATGACCTCGTTTTTGTCGATGTAGTCGTTCTCGGCGATGCGTTTGAAGACTTTCTTCGAGCGGGGATGCACCCATTTATCTTGCGGATTGGTCGGCTCGGGTTCGCCAGGACGCAAAGGCCGACCGATGAAGTCGATGAAGCCGTCGATTTCAGCAGCCACATCTTGCTTCTGGAGTACCGCCAATTGGCACAACGGAATGACGATCGGATCGGGGCGCAGTTCGTCGTCGGTAGACGACATAGGCCAAGGGGCTGCCGGATACAATTCGGGGCCAATCTCGATCGGGCCTGTCTTGGACGTTTCCGCAGTCTCGGACGGAGGCGGGAGGACCGTCGTACCACTGTGACAGGCCGCGAACGGCAACGTCACTGCCAACGCCAGCATGCCGTACCACTTTCGCCATCGCATGAGCGTTCACCTCTTCCAAGTCGCGCGGTCGGAACCCAGCTCCCGATTATTCAGAACGCGAAGATCACCTTTTCGTAGAAGAATTCCCACACCCCATAGAACAACGAGTAGCCCAGAGGATGATCGCCACAGCGAATTTTGGCGTGAATCTCGACCCCGGTGACGAGCAATCCCTTGGGAATGTGGTATTCCTCGGGGATGCGTGGATCATTGATCTGCACATAAGCGAACACAATGGGTTCCGATTCGTTGTGGTCATCGCGATTGGGCACTGCCTCGCGGGCGACATGTTTGCGATACAGCAACCCTTTGTAGGTATGGGTCGGCACCGAACTGACCAACAGATCGACTTCCAACACTGATTCTGGGTCGGCTCCTTGGTTCGGGAATGCCTTAAGCACTTGCCCAATGTGCTTTTGGGGGATTTTCAACTCGATTTCCCAGCGATCTTCTTTGTTGCCCAAACGCAAAATGGGATCGCTCGGACGCACGGTACGGTTCTGCAACTGTTCGCGGAAGTCTGCCGATAGAATGGTCCAGCGTGCCGAGGCCAACTGCGTTTTGGTCGGCGAGAACTTCGGGGCACGAATGGTGAAGTAGCCCGGTTTCTGCCGATCACAATTGAAGATGCGTTCGATCTCTTTCAAGCGTTTGTCGAGGGCGAATTTCTTGGCCGTCTCCTGCGCCAATTCCCCCTCGATTTGTCCTTTCATCACGGGGTCCGTCGGCGGAGGCGACAGCCGACTGCGTAGATAGCGAATCTGCGTATCGGCTTGGGCGATGCGTTTGTTGATGTCGTCGATTTCACTTTGCAACTGCGGATCGAACATTTCGACCAGTTCATCATCGGGCCGAACTACGGAACCTTGTTCGATCTTGAAGTTGCGGATCTGCCCTTCACGCGGCGAATAGACCCAGGTACGCTCGACGGGAACCAACTGGCCTTTCGCTTCCAAGCGCAGTGGGTACGGCACCATGATCATGGCCGTGACCAACAATGCCAGCACGGCGAGGATACTGTACACAATCGCTCGGGTTTTCCCCCCCAAGCCGTCTTGGATCTTGGCCAACGGCAACCAGAGAAAGCGGAAGGGAATGCGTTTATGCTCGGCAGCGTTGTAGAGAGCGGGAGCGGCATGATTGCCGACGATCTCGAGACGTTGGATCAGCGGTTCGGTCTGCTCGGGAGGCTCGAAGCACTCCATGAGCAACGCCGAGCGGGCCGGTTTCTTCGGCTTTTTGGGGTCTTTCTCGCGTTCATCTCGGATCGGTTGCAACACCAGCAGCTTCGCGTTGCTCTCTTCCAGATAGGCATCGAGCGCCTCGTAGACATCAGGAGGCAAAGTCTCGTCTTTTTCGCCTTTGAAGACGAGCTTTTCGTCCCAAGCCAAGACTGCATCGAAGAGTTTACGCATCAGGACGACTTGATTGCTCGCCCGTTCGACGACATCGGAACCGCTGACCGCTTCGACCACCGCTTTGCGATGGTAGCGAATCGCGACGCTGAGGCGATCGCAGCCAATCAGCCGTCGGCCTTCATTGGCGATTTGGAACGCCGTCTCGCTGGGATTGAGCGACGAGTGAATTTGGCGTGCGAAACTTTCGACCTGCGTCCAAGCGGCATATTCGTTCTGTGCCTGACGATTCTGGGTGTTGCGGACATAATTCGACGCATAGCCGGCCATCTGCACGGTGTAGTTCAGATGCGTCGGATGGACGCGTGGATCCCAGGCCGGCTCTTGCCAAATTTCGAGCAAGCCAACGGCTTTCTGATCATCGACGAGGATCGGAGCCAACAGGCAGAGATATTCGGTCAGATTGGCCGCCGGTGGTCCCGCTTCGCCCATCCCGCCCAAGCGAGCCATTGGTTCGAGCATCGCTGGCTTGCTCGATTGGAAGGTCTGCCGCAGTAATTCGTTATGCGCTTGCCGACCCAGCCGATGCTTATCCAGCCCGACCTTGTCGAGGTTGAGTTGACATTGCAATTGGAGGAAGCCTTGGGGGGTACGAATCCACACCGCCCCAGCGGGAGCTTCAATCCCCGCCAGCACCCGTTGCAGGAATTCTTGGTAAAAGGTGGTCGGCGGATGATTCAACCCCGAGAGTTTGGCGACTTCCTCGAATGCTTCATCGATCTGCTTCGTGAGCCGCTTGAGCGTATTCGGATCGGGTGGACCATCGCCCGGTGCATTCGTCGTTTTTGGGTTCACCGCAGTCCCTCATTAATCCCCAAAGATATCGTTAGCGGAACACGAACGCGTGGTTTTCATCTTAACTGGTCGTACCATCCGCAGCAAGCGCACCCTCGGCATTCCCGGCTTGCAATCCAAGCCAAACGGAGGCAGGCGGACTTGCCATGCATCACAAATTAGCTACGTTATGCCGCTTTTCCATTTTGACGATCATCGGGAAACTCGTTCTCGTATTCGATAATCAATTTCATCAGGTCGGCCGGTTCAATCGCTTCCGTGGGCAAGGGCCAATGGAAGCGTTCCGTGGCCAACAATTGCAAAGCGGCGGCTCGGGAGCCGTGTTGGGTCCACAGTTGGACAAATCGGCTGATGCCGCGGGCACGACGGATCAGGCG
>CALEEC010000159.1 GCA_937949245.1 uncultured Gemmataceae bacterium
TTCCAACTGCTGAGATGAGGAATTGCTCATGGAATGGTTCACACTGTTTTTAGTGTGCTGGGATTACAGAAGCAAGAAGCCAGCTCCGAAAAATCTGCGAAGATTCTTACCCCAATACCGAAACGTGGCGCGGATTTCGCCGGACTGGCTTACTTGGCATCGTCTTTACCGCGAATCATTGCCTTCAGAGTATGCCGTAACCGATTCATCACTTTCTCATGAGCCTTGTCGATTTCCTTATCCGAAAGCGTGCGATCGCCGGCTTGATACGCCAACGCATAGGCCAAACTCTTTTTCCCTGCGGGAATCGACTCACCGACATAGACATCGAACAAGCGAATGTCGGTGAGCAAATCGCCCCCCGCCGCTTGCAGTTCAGCAACGACTTGCTCATGCGAAATCGAGGCATCGACAATCAGCGCGATGTCTCGCAGAGCAGCCGGGTAAGGCGATACCGAACGAAACGCATACCGCTCGGGAATTCGCTGAAGGATCGCGGCTAGATCGAGTTCGGCCACCAGAACCGTTCGCTCGGCCAACCGGTGCGTTCCCGTCAGTTTGTGGAAACGATCCAAAGCCTGCGCCGTCTTGGGATGCAATTCGCCGAACACGCCTGCGGGTTGGCCGTCGAGCATCAGTTCTGCCGCTCGACCTGGGTGCAAAAACGGCGAATCGGTCTTAGCGCGAAAACGGACCTGCGGCAAGTGCAACTCAGCCATCAGAGTTTCGATGATGCCTTTCAGATCGAAGAAATCTACCGATGCTGGCTTCTGCCCCAGCGGATCATCCCAATTGGGCAAGGTTCGCGGTCCCATGCGGACAATGGCCAAGCGGCGCGGTTCCTCGGGGAGTCGTTGCCCGGCTTGCGGAAGATACACCGCCCCAATTTCAAACATACCAATGCGATCGGTATGACGCAGATTGTTCGCCGCCACTTCCAAGACACCGGGCAATAGCCGCTGACGCATCACTGTGCGTTCTTCCGAGATCGGATTCAGCAGGGTGACATAATCTTTCCGCTCCTCGCCCAAGATCGCCTCGCGAGCAGGGGTCGTCAACGCATAGGTGATGACTTCCTGCAACCCAGCCAAAGCCAACAAATCGCGGACTCGCTCTTCGGATGCCAACAACCGATTCGACCGCTGCGGAGGAAGTGCATCGGCCAACAAGCGTGACGGCAGGCGATCGTAACCGCGAATGCGTGCCAGTTCCTCGATCAGGTCGGCTTCCCCTTCTTGAATATCGAGCCGATGGGGAGGCACCTCCACCGACCAAACTCCCGCTGCCCGAAGCTGCACCGTAAATTCCAACGATCGGAGAATCTGTTCCACCTCCGCTTCGGCAAACTCGCAGCCCAACAGACGGCGAATTTCGCTTTGGCGCAACTCGATCGTCTGCACTGGTAATGGGGCCGGATAAACATCCACCATGCCGGACAACACTTGGCCCCCCGCGTAGCGGTGCATCATCTGGCACGCCCGCTTCGCAGCCAAAGGCACCAATTCGGGGTGAATCCCTTTACTGAAACGGGTCGAAGCCTCCGAGAGAAGGTTCAGCCCTTTCATCGTGCGGCGGATGCTGACAAAGTCGAAGTTCGCGGACTCTAAGAGGATGTTTCGCGTCGATTCGGAGACTTCGGTTTCCAACCCACCCATGACACCAGCCAAGGCTATGGGTCCGGCTTCGTCAGCAATGACCAGCATATCCGGCGTCAAAGTCCGCTCGACCTGGTCCAGCGTCACCAACTTTTCCCCAGCGCGTGCCGAGCGCACCGTGATGATGGGCTTGGCCCCACGCGCACGACGTACCAACACATCATAGTCGAACGCATGCAACGGCTGTCCCCATTCCAGCATCACATAATTGGTGATGTCTACGATATTGTTGATGGGTCGCATGCCAGCATAAACAAGCCGCCATTGCATAAATGCTGGTGCAGCAGCGATTTGGACCTCACGGATCAAACAAGCCGAGTAACGGGCACAGAGTTTCGGATTTTCGATGCGAATTTCGACATGATTGCTCACCGCCTCGGCTAAGGTCGGATAGCTGAGGTCCGGCAAAGTAACCGTCTTACCATCGAGGGCCGCGACTTCGCGCGCCACGCCGATCATGGACAAACAACGTGCCATATTGGGCAAAACCTCGGCTTGCAAGACCACATCGCCGAGAAAATCTACCAACGGCGTGCCCGGAGCCGGGGCATCATCGGGGAAAATGATGATGCCATCGTGATCGTCATAAATTCCCAATTCATACGCGGAACAGACCATCGAATCGGAGGGCACCCCCCGCAACATGGTCGGCTTCAGTTCCGAGAGTTTTTTCGTTTCCGAATGACCATCGAACAGCACCGATCCTGTGAGCGCCAGGATTACCTTCTGTCCCTGATCTCCCACTGCGATATTCGGAGCACCGGTTACCACGACCTTCGGTTCCGGTTGCCCCAAGTTGACGCGGACCAGTTTCAGTTTATCGGCATTGGGATGCCTGCTGACTTCGAGTACTTGGGCAATCAGGATCTTATCGCGGTCCCAGATCGGCCCTTGGTCTTCCGGTTTGACGCGTAGGCCTTCATGAATCGGTAAACCGAGCACGCGCACGCCGCTGATTTCCAAACCGGCCACAGTCAATCTTTCGGCCAGTTCTGCGGGTGACAAGGTGAATGCCACATACTCGCGTAACCACTGCAGAGGCAGTTTCATTCGTTTGCTCCCTCGTCGGCCTATGCCGACACCGAACCAATCGATGTACGGCATCTTAGAAATCCGCCGTCTTGCTGCCAGCGGTGTTCCGGTGGTTGACTCGAATAAATTTCTCGGAGGATATTCGGACGACGCCATCTCGGAATCGCAACAGAAGTTGAAACTCCGCCGACTTACGTCGACGACTCGCCTTATCGTTGAAACTCCGCCGACTTACGTCGACGACTCGCCATTTCGAGAAGGAAACGGTTCGATAGTGCAATCCCGCTCGCTGTCGTGGGAGCGGCCAGTCTTGTCCGATGACAACGATCATTCCAATCACTGCGCCGAGTTTCGCTTTTCTGTTGCGTTGCATCACTGCCGGACACTGGACATTTCCCGAGCGAATGCATAATGATGGTAACAAATGGTGTAGTACGCCTGCCGCCGATGATCCCCCAAGTTTTCGAGAGCTACCATGAGTACCGAAACCGAGTATCGTCCGGGCCTAGCGGATGTGCCCGCTGCGAAGTCGGCCATCAGTTTTATCGATGGTAAACGTGCCCGGCTCGAGTATCGGGGCATCGCGGTCGAAACCTTGGCCAAAGAGTCCTGCTTCGAGGAGACGGCCTACCTCCTTCTGAAAGGTGAACTGCCTACGCAGAAGCAACTCGCCGAGTTCGACAGCGAACTCCGGCAACGCCGTAAGATCAAATCACGGTTGAAAGATCTCATCAAGTGCATGCCAGAACATGGGCATCCGATGGAAGCCCTGCAGACTTCGGTTGCCGCTCTGGGAATGTTCTACCCTTGCCGCGATGTCTCCGATCCGGCCAAAAATTGGGACGCCGCCTTGCGATTGATCGCCACCTTGCCGACGCTGGTCGCCGCGTTTGCTCGGATTCGCCAAGGCGATGAACCGATTGATCCCCGCCCCGATCTGGACCACTCGGCCAACTTTTACTGGATGCTGTTCGAGCGGGTTCCCTCTCCAGCCATACGCAAGGTGATTGATGCGGCTCTGATCACCCACGCCGAACATACCATGAACGCCTCGACCTTCACCTGTCGAGTGACCGGATCGACATTGGCCAGTCCCTACGCCACCATTGCCTCGGCCATCGGTTCGCTGGCCGGCCCGTTGCACGGGGGAGCGAACGAAGAAGCACTGAGCATGTTCGAGCAAATCAGCAGTGTCGCCAATGTAAAACCATGGTTCGAGAAAGCGCTGGCCAACAAAGCGAAGATCATGGGGTTCGGGCATCGCGTGTACAAAGTGAAAGATCCACGAGCCGCCGTGATTCAAGAATTGGCCGAGCATGTCTTCGCCGAGTCCACCCGACCCGAAAAGTACGAAATTGCCCTGGAACTTGAGAAAGTCGCTGCCCCAGTTTTAGGTTCCAAAGGCATTTATCCGAACGTCGATTTCTTCTCCGGCGTAGTCTACGAATCGCTGGGGATCGCTAAAGATCTGTTTACTCCGGTTTTTGCCGTTGCCCGGGTGGTTGGTTGGGTGGCTCACTGGTTGGAACAATTGCAAGACAATCGCATCTTCCGCCCCGAACAGATTTACGTCGGCCAACGCGATGTGGCTTACGTTCCGTTGGAAAAACGTCCTTGAGGTACAATTAAGTTTTCGAGGAACTTCAGATTTTCCGCCCTGAGTTCGCATACCAGCTCACCAGAATTTGGTGAGCTGCGATTGTTTTATCTCCGTGTTCACAGTTGCGAGACTGTTCGTTGGTTGGTTTGCCTGCTAATCTGATGACATTCTCTCCGCCGAACCTGTTTGGAAAGGAAGCGAAGTATGTTGGATGTGGCTTTCATCCGCGAGCATTTGGAGGCTGTGAAGACCAACTGCAAGAATCGCTTGGTCCAAGTGGATGTCGATCGCGTCGTCACGCTCGACGATCGCCGAAAAGCCATCATCACCCAATCGCAATTACTCCAACAGAAGCAGAACGAACTCTCCAAGAAAATCCCGAGCGAGAAAGACCCCGCGAAAAAACAGGAGTTGATCGCCGAAGGCAAGGCGTTACGCGAACAAGTCGCTGCGTTTGAGAAGGAACTACGTCAGGTCGAAGCAGATTTAGAAGCTGCGCTGATGCAGATTCCCAACATGACGCATCCCGATGCCCCCATCGGCACCACCGCCAATGACAACCGCGTGATCCGTCAGTTCGGCACTCCCCGGCAATTCGATTTCCCCTTGAAAGATCACGTCACCTTAGCGGAGGAACTTGACCTGGTCGATTTTGAAGCGGGGGCCTCGGTCACTGGCCAGAAATTCTATTTCCTCAAGAACGAAGCCGTTCTGTTGGAATTG
>CALEEC010000160.1 GCA_937949245.1 uncultured Gemmataceae bacterium
GCAGACCGCTCAGCGGAGCTTGCGGACTGGCTTGGGTAACGCCCAGAAAAGCCATCCCAAGCGGGGCGACACCGGGCAATGGCTCGGTCGTGTTGGCGGGAGGTGGGGATTGGGCTAATTCCAACGAGATTGCCGCCAGCAGGCCGAACAGCGCCAAAGCGAGCAGAGCCGCGACCCCGCGTTCACGGTAGCTACTGCTCAGTTGCAGCAAGGGGGCCTGGGCCGTCAGCATCACGCCGAAGACTACCAACACCAGCGTGCCACCAACGTAAACGATCAACTGTGCTGCACCGACGAACTCAGCTCCCAAAAGCAGATACAATAGCGCTACCCCGATCAGGCAGAACAACAACCACACGGCACATCGAACGATGTTTCGCGTCAGCACTACAGCCAACGCGGAGCCAGCTACGACCAGGGCCAGAAGCGAAAATAAGATCCAAGCGAGGTTCATCTGTGTACTCGTCTGGGGGCGCGAAAGTTTTCGTTTCGCCGTATCGTCGCATTATCCAAGCGAGGTTCGTCCGTGTAATCGTCTCGGTGGCAGAAGGTTTCGCGACATCGTTATCGTTGGCATTGCCAATGCCATCGACGCTGCCGAGTTAGCGCATCAGCGGCGTCTTGACTCCGCTCCAGACCCCGGCCAATTCCCCAGGAGGCGTGGTCAACGGCGAGGTGAACAGTTTCACCAACACAAGGCTGACGCCTGCCACAGTGCCCAGAGCCAACACGAAGCGAACCGCCGTCGCGACCGCAGGAGGCACCAGCAATTCCCACAGACACACCGCGAGGAACAAAGCACAACTCAGCGGGAGGAAGTATTTCAAGCAAGTGTTCATCACCTGATCGATGCGGAGCCGGGGCAGCGACCAACGCATCCACATCATAACCGCGACCAGCAGGTAGCCTTTGACGATGAAGACCGTGACGTTCAACAGCGTCCCCAAGATCAGCCCCAGCAAATCGGTAGCTTCGCCGGGGAGTAAGCCGGTGTGCCAACCTCCGAGATATAACAGCGTTGCTAGTCCACTGACGGCAAACATGCTGGCATATTCGGCCATGAAGAAGAACGACCACCGCAGTCCGCTATATTCGGTATGGAAGCCGGCCACGAGTTCGCTTTCGGCCTCGGCCAAGTCGAACGGAGCGCGTTTGCAACTGGCCGTGGCGCAGATAAAGAAGATGAAGAAGGCCACAAAGGTGAACGGATCGTGGAAAAGGGTCCAATTCCAAAACATTCCCTCTTGCCGTTGGCCGAGTTGGTTCAGGTTGAGCGTGCCGGCCAACAGCACGGGAATCAGCACGCCGAGGGACCGCGGCACTTCGTAGCTAACGACCTGAGCCGCCTCGCGGATGCCCCCGAACAACGCCCATTTGCTCGCCGAGGCATACCCAGCCAAAATGACGCCGAACACCTCGCTCGACAAGACAGCCAACATGAAGAAAGCCGCGACGTTCAGTTCGTAAGCCACGACATCTTTGCCGAACGGCAGGGCCAAGAAGCCGGCAAACGAAGCACAGAACGCCAAGTAAGGAGCCAAGCGAAACAGGAAGTGATCTGCCCCGGTAGGAATGAGGTCTTCCTTGTTGAGCAATTTGATGCCGTCGGCGAGCGTCTGTGCCCAACCGAACTTGCCGCCGACACGCGTCGGGCCAAGTCGATCCTGCATGCGGGCAGAGATTTTGCGTTCCAGCCAGATGAAAAACAGGGCCGATACACCAATAAACGACACGATGACACCGGCAGCAACCAGCGCCACCACGACGATCGGCCAAGGTTCCGGCAGCAATGAACTCAGACTGTCCAACACGTCGGCCCCTCGTACATGGGAAGGAAGAGGCGACTTTGACTGTGTGCTTGGCGAACTTCAATTTATCCGCCGATATGTCTCGCGGCAAGCACTTACGAGGAAGAAACCTCGTCCGATGGATTGATGCATGCACCCAGGCGAGCAAAGATCGTGTCGTGTCCGTAGACCGGAGCGGCGGGCGTCAGGCCGCCGTGATGCATCCAGACGCTGTGCAGCGTCCAGAAACTGTGCAGCATCTAGAAACGGGGAGCTGACGCCCCCCGCTCGGAGGGAGTTGCCATCCGCCCGTCGTGTCAAGATGTGCAAGCCAGGATCGACGTTGACGTTGGCGGGGGTTACGGGAGTGTCACCGGCTGGCCATCGTTGCGGCAGCCGAGCAACTGATAAGTGCGATGGTCAATGTTCTGCTGCACGAACCGCACCGTGCCATCGCCAAATAGGAAGTTCGCTCCGCCCGTGTGCCGCGATTTGAAGCCCCAAGCGACGTTCCAGTTGCTGTGGTCGCGGTCGCTGGTGCAAGGCCAGGGCTTACGGTTGTCGGTCCGGGTGTTGATCGGTGGAAGCGTCGTAGCGTGACTTGTCCCACCGTTATGCCTTTGCCACGAACCATCAGAGAAGTGGTCGTGTTCCTGAGGGAGTACTTCACCAACCAACAACGTATTCGACAAACCATCGCTGATCGATGCAAACGTAATTACTGCCCCCAGACGATTGAAAGGGCCGCGGATTTCGCTGGCGTTATAAGTGTTGCCATGATGAGGACTCGCGGTGTACCCCATGTTGAGCGAGGGCGCTGGGTTGCACCAGGAATTCCACGGATCAATCCCGCAACCGCTCCAACTGCATTGAGGACCCGAGCTCGCTGAATAGTTGGCCAAGTTGTCTCCCGGATTCCAACCATCGCTGGGACAACGCAAAAAGGGCGGACGAGCATTGGCAAACTGAGCATTACTGCGAGCGTTGCCGACCGAATTGTAGGTGTTCTCCACGGGGGATGGTATTAGGCGGAATAATGCCTCTTGCTCCATCTGCGGCAAAATGTAAATTAGCCAACTGCCGCGATCATCGCTCCAGTCTCCGGCCAGAGCATTGGGGTTGACTCCTCCCGGTGGAAGTTTGTTGTTCACGTCATGGAAATTGTGAATGGCCAGGCCGAACTGTTTGAGGTTGTTGGCACAACGCATCCGTGCTGCCGCTTCGCGGACCTTCTGCACTGCCGGCAGCAACAGACCAATAAGGATGGCGATAATGGCAATGACCACCAGCAATTCGATCAAAGTAAAACCGATCGAACGCCAACGATTCCAACACGAGAACTTCCATTTTGGGTACGAACGCATGTAATTTCTCCACATTTATGAAAGTGGCGATCCGAATTGAGAACGCCTCGCTGACCAAAAACGCAGAATCGGATGCTTGCAACGATGACAACGATACTGATAACGGCCTTATCTTGTGATCCGACGAGTGAGCTGACTTGTACAGCGACTCGCTACTGATGGAACAACTTTTGATAAGGCTAATCACTACAATGCAGTGAAACGAAAGGTTCTGTCAAGCGAAAATTGCTGCGATTTCGGCAAAGGGAAAATAAATGGGATTGATCCGTTGGTTCACGCGGAACTGGGCCGATACCACCGAGACGACGCATCACGACATTCGGCCTATCGACATCGAGTTGCCGTTGCCGGAGGCCTTCGAGAAAGTCCGAGCGGCGATCGGCAAATTGCGGTTGTGGCGTATCGAAGCGTGCGATCCAACTGCTGGGACCATTCACGCCACGCGACGCACCCGGGTTTGGCGTTTCGTCGATGACATCCACCTTCGCCTGGAACCGACTCCGACCGGCGTTCGCTTACAAGCACGCAGCAAAAGCCGAATCGGTGTCGGTGATCTGGGGCAGAATCGACGCAATCTTTTGGAACTGTTCCGCTCGTTGCATCAAGAATTGGGGAAGGTATGAAGGTTCTAGTCGTCGGCAAAGGCGGTCGTGAACATGCGTTGGTTTGGAAATTGGCCCAGTCCCCCCGCGTGATCAAAGTCTACTGCGCGCCGGGCAACGCGGGGACGGCGGTCGATGGCGAAAATGTGCCGATCGAAGCCCACGACTTTGCTGGACTGATCGCTTTTGCCAAACGTGAGAAAATCCATCTGACGGTGATCGGCCCCGAAGATCCCCTGGCTGCAGGTATCGTCGATGCTTTCCAAGCGGCCGGCTTGCGGGTCTTTGGTCCCACGAAAGCGGCCGCTCAGATCGAGGCCAGCAAGGTCTTCTCGAAAAGGCTCATGCGTCACGCCGACGTTCCCACAGCGGAGTTCCACGTCTTCGATCATCCGCAACCGGCACGCCAATATCTGCTCAGCCGCGATGTTGCCCAAGTCGATGGCTTGATGCTCCCCGGGCCTTTCCCCCCCGAGCGGATCAGCAAAGGAGAAGACGGCCGGCGTTATGTCAAACTGTACAAACTGATCGAAGGTTCGCATCGACGCTTGGCGATTGATGTTCCCGAACGCTTCCGCGGCAAGTCGTATCTGACGCACGCCGTGCTGAGTCATTCCGAACCTTGTGTGGTCAAAGCCGATGGCTTGGCCGCGGGCAAGGGGGTATTCGTCTGCGACGACAGCGAGCAAGCCTTGGTGGCGATCGAACGGATTATGACGCGTGAAGAATTCGGCCGAGCGGCCGGCCGGCAGATCGTTATCGAACGTCGCCTCGAAGGGGAAGAACTCAGCGTCTTCGCCCTAGTCAGTCATCGCACGATCGTGCCGTTGCCACCGACGCAGGATCATAAACGCCTGCTCGACGGCGATCGCGGTCCCAACACCGGCGGCATGGGGGCGTATTGTCCTGCCCCCAAGGGGACGCCGGAACTGTTGGCCAAAGTCGATGCCGATATCTTCGTCCCCATCGTGCATGCGATGAAACGCAATCGAATTCCTTTCAGCGGCTGTCTGTTTGCCGGCCTGATGCTCACGGCTCAGGGGCCGAGAGTTCTGGAATTCAACGCCCGCTTCGGCGATCCTGAAACGCAAACGCTAATGATGCGGCTGAAGACCGATCTGCTCGATCTCTTCGATGCAGTCGTCGATGAAGATCTCGAACGCTTCGCGGCGCGGCCAATCGAATGGGATCCACGGCCGGCCGTCTGCGTGGTGTTGGCCAGTGGGGGATATCCGGGCAAAGCAGAATCGGGCAAAATCATTAGCGGACTGGACGAAGTGGCCAAGTTGCCGGATGTCCAAGTGTTTCACGCCGGCACCAAGGTCGATCATGGCCGGATCTTGACCGATGGAGGCCGAGTGTTGGGCGTGACCGCCTTGGGCACTACCTTGGCCGAGGCCAAACATCGCGCCTACGAAGCGGTCCGCAAAATTCATTTCACCGGCATGCAGTACCGCAGCGACATTGCCGACAAAGCCTTGGCTCCCTCGGCATGATTGGCCCCTGACCGCGACCGCGGCCAGCTTGCGACTTGCCGTCTTCCGACGCCACCGCGATCAACCGCTGTTGTGGCCGGTTAGAGGGCCGAGCTTCCTGATGCGGCGCATGCCAATGCCCCGTGCCGAGGCGGGCTTCCCCTTGCAGAATCCGCGTCTGATCCTTCCTTGCAGGATCTGCGGTCTGGTCGGAGGGGGACTTTGTTCGAGCGGCTACCTCTGTTGCAAGGCAGGTTCCGGAGGCGAAGTCGATCGCGGCGGCGCATCATGGATGCGATCGCCGATGCGGACCAAACGGCCAGCTAACAATTCCTCCTCCAGCACATTTTCCAGTTGCGAACGCAGGGCATCGGTCAGCCGTAGACCGAACAACCGCGCGGTTTGTTTGAGGAGGTTTTCCGGGTCCAGTCCCAGCCCTAGGCGCACCAGCAGACGTAGTCCTGCGGTCAACTCTTCGGGCGGAATCTGCTGGGCCGAACGCTGGGTTTCCGCCGCAGCCGTGGGCACCCGCACAGGCACTTCGTGTTGGCCACGCTTCCAGAAGAAATCGCCGCGGCGTTCCAATTCGGGAAGGATTGCGGCTTCGGCCAGCACGGCTTGCATCGCGTCGCGGTATTTCTCGGTGATCCGCTCGATGCCCCAATGTTTCAGCAGACGCCGCCCCAGCAGTTCCGCGTGGATCGGCCCTTCGCTGTCGACGACTTCGGTCAACCAACGCAGTTGCTCGGTTCGCGCTGCGGGAGCCGAAAATTCCAGGGAACGCAGGTCGTCCGCGATGGTCGGGCAACAGGAACGATAGGGGACCGTGCCGGGGATCGGCTCCGCGAAAGTTTCGCTGGCCACGATGGACGACGGTTCCACAAACTGCGGTGCCTCGATCCGGGGAACCAAGGCCGAACTGGGCTTGGCCGGCTTACGCGGTGCCGACATGGCCGCGCAAATGCGTTCGATCTGCCGACTAGGCTGCCGCAGCCAATCCAACGCCGAGACGCGAACCACTTCCCAACCCAAGGACTGCAAGACGCTAATGCGCAAACGCTCGGTATCGCTGACCGTCCCCGGGGGATTGCTCCCGAGGGTGCCTTCGCATAACACGCCGACGCGGAAGGCTCCCGCTTGTCGTCCATCCCCCACCGCAATATCGACACGACCGGCCCCTTGCCCCAGGTGCAATGCGGTGATCCACCCCTCTTGGTTCAGCCGTTGAGCGAATTCCTGCACCCAGGCCGGCACTGGGGGCATGGTCGCGACTTGAGGCCGCATTTCCGCCGAACGCTGCCACCAATCCCGGCCGCGTTCCGCGTACTCCAGATACTCCCGCAGCAAGCGGAAGCCTTCGGCCGTGCTGGGCCGACCTGCCAGATCCGCCGAGCGTAACGAACTGACCAACACCAGTTTTTCCCGCGCCCGGGTGACAGCTACATTCAGGCGTTTCTCGCCTCCGTCGCGGTTCAACGGCCCGAAGTTCAACGACGGTCGCCCCGAGGCATCTTTGCCGTAGCCGACACTGAGGAAAATCACGTCGCGTTCGTCGCCCTGCACCGTCTCCAGGTTCCGCACGAAGACGCTTTCGGGACGATCTTCCCGGAAATGGTCCTCGAAACTCGGATCTTCCCAACGACGCCGTTCGAGTTCGTCTTCGATGGCGTTCATCTGCGCCTGACTGAAGGCGATCACTCCCACACTTTGATCCGGGCGTTGCTTTAATTGTTGCAGCACGAGGTCGGCCACAACCTCGGCTTCTCGGCGATTGTGCCGTCGGCCTCCGCGATCGTACACGCCATCGGCCACATAATGGAAGAACACACCGCGATCCGGCCGTTTTTGCTCCGCCGCCGGGAAGGTCACCAAGCGATTGTCGTAGAAATGGCGATTCGAGAACGCGATCAGGGCTTCATCCTTGCTCCGGTAGTGCCAACGCAACGACAACTTGGGCAAAGTCGCTTTCCCCAAGTCGAGGATGCTTGCGAAGTCGGGAACCTCGTCGTCGGGCAGCTCTGCTTCGCTGTGAGGGGAGTCGCCGATCCCCGTTTGAAAGAATGTCGTCGGCGGCAATTGTTGATCATCGCCAACGATAATCACTTGCCGGCCGCGGTAGATCGCACTGATGGCATCTTCCGGCGGAATCTGCGAGGCTTCGTCGAACACCACGACATCGAAGCGAATCGCGTCGCTGGTCAGAAATTGACTGACCGATAACGGACTCATCAGCAAACACGGTTTGACCCGTTGCAGCAATGTCGGGATCTCGGCGAACAGTTGGCGTAGCGGCCGATGCCGAGTGCGGATGAGAGCTTGACGGTGCAGGGCTTCGACTTCGGAACCGACAATCGGCCGAGGAGCATCGGGCCGGCGATGACTAGCCAACCGAGCAATTCGGCCGACCTGATGCACCGCAGCTTGCCGGTCGAGGCGTTGAAATTCGTCGCGGCACCGTTGCCATTCTTCATCGCGGTAGTCGGCCAAGGTCGGATCGTGGGCCACTTCGCGATCCAACCACGCCGACAGAAATGCCTTGCGGAACAACGCCTCCGCTTGTTCCAGCGGCAAACGCCGTTCCAACAGTTCCTGCAAAAAACCGCTCAAATGCCCCGCGGCACACCGTTCCGGGAGGGCTTGAGCGTCGAACCAATAGGCCAGATCGTCGAGGCGTCGATGCAGCGTTCGCACCGCGGCGAGTTTTTCCGGGGTGTCCCACCCCTGCGACCGACGCGGTAGACCAGCGTCGTGCTGCGGTTGAAAATGGCTCAGCAACTCCCTCCAAGCGGTATCGAAGGCCGACTGTTGGGCACGCAATTCCGCTGCCAAGGCAGCCGCTTGTTCGGGAGTTTCCACCAGCCGAATCAATTCGGCGGGTACTGCCGACGGGAGGAACAATTCGCGGACCTGCCGGACCCAAGTGAGCGAGCGACGCAGTTGGTCCCAATCGGTGAATTCTCCCTGGAACGCTGGGCCAAAACGCTGCGACCGCTCGGCATGGTGCGCTTGTTCCGAAGCGAGCCAAGCCCGCAGCAGATCGGCTTCCCGCAGATCGTCGAGCAACGGTTCCAGGCGTTCGGGCCGCTGCAGCAGCGGTTGACTGAGGACCGGCATCAGCTGAGCATCGAGCCGATCGAGCCGTTCGGCCAGGGTCGCGGCGTAAGCATGCAGCGCGGCCAGGGGGTTATCGGCCAAAGGCAAGTTCGTCTCTGGCAGGGACTGGCTGGGAATCCAACGCAATGCCTGGGTGCGTCGGTTCCATTCGGTCAGCGAGTCGCGCAAACGTCGGCGTAGGGCATCCAACGTCGGCGATAGGCCGGTGCCGGAAGTCAGCAGACGCAGCAACGGGGTCGGCACAGTTGCGATGCTTAGCCAGTGCAGCCGTTGCAAGGCTTGGCCAACGGTTTCGACTGCTCGTTGGGCATCGGCCACGCGGGCAGGAGCCAAATCGAGGACGGCGGCAAAGCGGCCCAACAGTTTGGCCGCCCCGGCGTAGCGTTCCCGCAAGCGGTCCCGCCGTTGGCGAAATTCCCGCAGCGTCCGCAGATCGTCTACGACTTCGTTATCGACCTGTCCCGAGCGGGACAAACGCCTCAGTTCTCGGCGATCGCGGTGGTAATCGGGCATCAGGAAACGCCAACTCGAGCGATAGCGACCTTCCCAACGCCCCAACCACGGGTTGGGGTCGATAGCCAAGATGCGATCGTCGAAACGGCTCAGCAACCGATCCAAGCCAACCCGTAGGGCATCGAGGTCGGCTTTCGCATTGTTCACAATGGTGCGCACCTCGGCGAATTTCTCCTGGCAGAACCAGGCGGCTTCGGGCG
>CALEEC010000161.1 GCA_937949245.1 uncultured Gemmataceae bacterium
CTGAAAGTGACGGTGTAACTGACACTGCTAGCATTCGTCGGGGACGCGCCAACGCGAGTGATGCTGGTGACGGTAGGGGGGGTGGTATCTGCCACCGGAGCAAACGCTAAACCACGGAACCAGAAATTTGCCCCTGCATTAGCGATGGTGGTAAATGTCCCCGAGGGAGGGGCGTTGTAGGCAGCCGTATCGACATAGCGGAACACGCTATTGTTGACAGAGGTGTTCGTAGTGCCGAACAACTCGGCTGTAGCACCATTGACATTGCCAATCAAACCGAACATCGAGGAGCCAAGCGATGAATCATTACCGGCGAAGGTCCAAGCAGAACCGTTCCAGAAGAACTTCTGAATGCCGGTGCCTGCCGTATCGCTAGCGACGTAGAGCGTGTCGACCGCTCCACCTAGGCTAGGATCTCCCACCCCTGGAGCACGATCCAATAAGACGAATTGATAGGCGTCGGTGAGCGCAAGGCCTAACGAAGTTGGTGTCGCAATGCTCGTCGGTAACCCGGAGAAGCTACTGATCGCTGTTTGAGTAGAGACAACCAAATTGCCATCGGCGATGCCAACTTGACGATAGTTCGCGCTATGAATCTGGGTCGATGTTGTTGCAGGGGTAGTAGAGTAAGTGAAATAGCGAGTGCCGATCGTTGCGCCCGAACCGTTCCCAACAGCGTAAAACTCGGTGCCATCGGTGCTGATCACGGCACGAGCATTGTTCGTCGAGAAGGCGTCAGTGAGGCGACCGACTATAACAACATTGCCTGCCGCGTCAATCCGTGCAATGTTGCGATTTGCTGCAGTTGCCGTTGTGCCTGTGACGACATTGCTCGTGCCTACTTGGGCATCGTAACCGATAGTGGTCAGGTAGGCTTTGTTTTGGGAGAGATGCAGCCCCCCTGCGGAATTGGCAGAGCCACTAAAGGTGATGCCTCCTTGATTATTCCCTCCACTGGTGAAACTGGGGAGGGCAATGGTCTGAACTAGAGTGCCGGTAGTAGTGATTTCGACCAAGTTGGCCGAGAAGGCGGCATTGGACAAGGCGGTGGTGCCATCCCCGACGCGTAAGACGACCAAGTTCCCCGGCGTGAATGGTGCGGGAGTGAGGCGTTCTTCGAGTTGTTGCAATTGTCTGGATCGCTCAAGCCATTGCGAGCGATAGCGATGCATGGATTCCCAAGTTCGTGTCCGTCGCCAAAGATTCGGAATCATCGGTGGATCTCACACTTCGCGAAATAACACGATGCAGTACGCAGCGCCTTTGCGAGGCAGACCGAGAGAGAGTGCCGGGTCGTTTTATGGGAGCTTTCTTGATTAGTATGGAAAGCTATCCGAAAGAGTGTCATTGGCCAAGTCGCAAAATTTATCAAAACTTCTCATATCTCCCCTGCTTTTCTGGCTTCCCTCATTCGCAAAATCGGTCCTGGAGGTGGTTCAATAGCACGAAAACGGCGTCCCCCAGATAACGGGAAGGAACACCACGGCCAGGAAATTGCTCCAGCCGGTTCGTACGCCGGCAGTTTCGAGGGGACTTTCCAACGCCGCAGTTTCGAGTTGACTGTCGAAAGCGTTTGACGGTTCCTACATTAGCAAGAGCCATGCTGCTCCCGAACTCAGTAAACGATCGACGTCAGCAGCAAGTTTCAGCGAAAGGGGTTGCCGTGAACGCGAATATCTCCCGCATCTTGGCCAAAGCGGTCGATGGCCAACGTCTGACGCCTGAAGAGGGGGTCGCTCTGTTCGAGTGCTACGATCTTCCTGCCTTAGGGCGAGCCGCTCATGCCGTCTGCAACCGCTTGCACCCGGAACCCTATCGCACCTACAACATCGATCGCAATGTGAACTACACCAACGTCTGTGCTGCCGTTTGCGACTTTTGTGCGTTTTATCGCAAAAGTCATCACGAAGACGCCTACGTACTTCCGCGAGAGGAACTCTATCGAAAAATTGAAGAAACCATCGCATTAGGCGGAGATCAAATCTTGCTGCAGGGCGGCATGCATCCCACGTTAAAGTTGGAGTGGTACGAAGAGCTGCTCCGCGACCTGAAAACCCGTTATCCGAAGGTGAATCTGCATGCGTTCAGTCCGCCGGAGTTGTGGCACTTCCACAAGTTGAACAAGATTCCGTTGCGGGAGGTGCTACAGCGGTTGAAGGATGCAGGAATGGGTTCGCTGCCCGGGGGGGGAGGAGAAATCCTTGTCGATCGCGTTCGCTTTGCGTTGACCAAGAACAAAGCTTTGACCGACGAATGGCTCGAAGTCAACCGCGTTTGGCATCAGCTCGGCGGACGTTCGACCTGCACGATGATGTTCGGCCATATCGAAACGGTCGTGGAACGCATCGAGCATTTGGAACGTCTCAGGCAATTGCAAGACGAAACCGGCGGTTTCACCGCCTTCATCTGCTGGACAATGCAACCGGGGCACAGAATGGCCGACGTTCCGGCAGTGGGAGCCTTTGAATACCTCCGCACGCAAGCAATCGCGCGATTGTATTTGGACAACATCCGAAATATCCAATCGTCGTGGGTGACGCAAGGGGCAAAGATCGGCCAATTGGCATTGCTCTTCGGTGCCAACGACATGGGAAGTTTGATGATCGAAGAAAACGTAGTAGCTTCAGCGGGAACGGTGCATTATCAAACGCTGGAACAGATTCGCCGCTCGATCCGCGAACTGGGCTACATCCCCCGGCAACGCAACGTCTTTTACGAATTAATCGACACCCCCGATACTGAAACCGAGGTCTTCCCCGTGACTGCATCAGTGTCTTCGGCAGATGTATTGCCGGGGCGACTCGCGTTGAACTGAGGCGAGCCGGGAACGTCAGTGAGAGCTAGCCAGCCGGGAACGTCAGTGACTGGAGCGATTCCAAACTTCTGGGATACCTTCAAACTCCGGTCGCTAACGCTCCCGGCTCGCCTTGAGTTGCTAACGCGATTGGCTCGCCTTGACCTCCGTTGTTGCGGACCAACGCTCTCGGAGTTGCCAGCCTTCAGAGGTTTGCATCCAACAGCGTTGTTCGCCCGGGGCGCTCCACCAGAGCGTGTCACCGATCAATTGCACATCGACATCGACAGTGGCAGCGGCATCTGTAGTGGTGCCGGGAGAACCAATGTATCGGTGCATTGGCTCGCCTGTCGCACGATCCACAATCCACAACGTGAAGCGATCGTCGTTGTTCCTAAGGTCGGCATGTGGGCGTAGCCAACGCGGTAACAGAGTCGCTTCTGCCGAGGATTGGGACCACAGCAGCAGCGTATCGCCACCCACGGCCAAGTGCCAGCGAGCCGACTTCGCCGGCCCGCCCGATGGAACGTAGCCAACTCGCGATACCGGCTGCGGGTGAGGTAGTCGGCCGACAACTTGGCCGCGGTGCAGATCGATTCGCAACAATTCATTGCCCAGAATGGCCCAAGCTTCTCCCCCGGAAAGCGAATTTGCATCGATTTCCGCCGATGCATCTTCCAACATCAAAGGATTGGGCCAAAGCGGTCGGCCCGTGTCACTGGCTAAGCAATGCCACTGCATCACCGATTCGCTGAGGAAACCTACGAGCAATCCCTGGGGCGACCACACGAGTTTCGGGGCTTGCACGGTGGGGGCCAATCCCAGAGGCAAACGCACCTGCCAACATGGCCGATTCTGGGCGTCCCAGCAAGCGACCACGCCGGACTCGCTGGCCAAAAACCATTCGCCCTGCGGAGTGGAATAGCGTGCAATACGTTCGCCGAGGTGGCCCAAGGTCGTCGGCTCACTTCGCGAACCGGTCGGCAATGGCTGGATCACGAAACGACTGCCACGCCCCAACGCGATGGCTGCGGGACGCAGTTCCAACCACGGTTCGCAGCGGGCTTCGGCGATCCAGGTCGGCTCGAAAGTCGGTACGCGGCCGGACCAAATCAGCTTCCCTGTCGCAGCTTGCAAAACTTGGAACCGGTCTTTGTCCCAATGCAGCCCAATGTATCCATGAGCCACGACCACTTGACACAATCGCGGAGGTTCCAGGGGAGACAGCGGTTGAAATGCCGCTGGCCGACGTTCGCGTTCGGCCCATGGTGACGTTTCGCTCGGCCAGTGCCACAGAATCGAACCATCGGTCGCGTGGAAGGCGACGATACCTTGATGACTCCAAGCGAAACGCACGTCATCCGCGACCACGATGGATGTAGGCACCAGCGGCAGTTCGCGTTGCCAACACGTCTTGCCTTCGTGCCGTCGTCGCAGCAGTCGATCGTCGATCCAGTAACATTCCGCTTCCCTTTGCTTGACCGACCTCGACAAAGGGATGACCAATGGGCGAGTGCTAGCCAACATGGTTTCCGCAGAAGGCAGAGAGACAGAAGGCGGCTTCGGTGGTGCGTCGATCTGGGTTCGGCCCGGACGTGGAGGGAGAGGAATCGGGTCGGCACGGAAGCCGAGGACTTCCGTCGCGGTGGCCACGACTAGAGTGCCGTCCGCCAAGGCGAGGTTGCCGGCGATGTCGCGTAGGGGGGGGCGGACCAGTTCGCCCGTCAGAGCATCGACGAAGTGGATGCCCTGACGGGTCGGC
Source organism: uncultured Gemmataceae bacterium (assembly GCA_937949245.1). Taxonomy (GTDB): domain Bacteria; phylum Planctomycetota; class Planctomycetia; order Gemmatales; family Gemmataceae; genus CALEEC01. The sequence goes on from CALEEC010000161.1 coordinate 4,557, forward strand.
CATAGCACGATCCCCTCGGCAATCAGACCGCGGCCCATGGTGCCTGCACCGCCGTCGTCGTGATGCACCCACCCTTCCCCGGCTCGGCTGCTGCCGGTGCGAACATTCAAACCGCGTAAGCCACGCACGCCCCCCGCTGTCGTGCAGATGACACGATCCGCCGCGACGCCCAGAATCTGGATGACCTCGATGTCGGGCACTTCCCACAGCAATTCGCCGGTCCAGGCATCCAGAGCGAACAGACTCCGCGCGTCGGCCGGGGCCACGAAAATGCGTCCATCCGCGTAGGTTCCCCCGGGGCGATTGCGTGTCGGGGTGCTAAACTCGGTGGCCCGACGTTCGCTCGAAGCATAGCGAAACGCCCAAACATGTTTGCCACTAAGGCGATCGACGGCGACCACCCAGCCTTGATGCGTGCAGTAGACGACATTCGGCCCAGCCAAGGTGAGCAGGTCATGCCGATAACGTGGCTCGGCGTTGGGGTTGAAAGGAACCTCGCAGATCGGCGTTTGCCAACGGAGCGTGGGAAGATCGTCTTCGTCCAGACCTTCGTGACAGGTCACGACCGAGACAGCACGTCCGCCCTCGAAGCGTGTCTGCAAGCCAAGCAGGTGCTGATCGACGATCAACGGCGTGCCTTCCCAGATAGCCGGGGGGTCGCGATCCGAAAGCGTAGCGGGAAGCTGCCAATAAGCGATCAGCGAATTCGCCCATTTTTTACCACGAGCTGGTGCAAGGCAGAGAATGTGACTATCGGAATCGCCCAAACGCAGTACGTCGTTTGGGGTGCTGGGCGGCCGCAATCCTTGCACGCCCAAGCGAACCAAGATGCGTCCTTCCGCCGCGGTCAGGGTGTAACGGAGGTCGAAGGGACTGGGAAGCTCCAGGTTCATGCGTGGTTTTCGGCCAGTATCGCGTAGGTCGTGAATTTTACTCAATCGGCCCGTGGTCGGATCGATCAAAAACACGCGGCAAGAGTCGGCCAAGAGGATGCGATCTTGCACGATCAGCGGATGAAATAACAATGCCCCGGCAGGAGAGTTAACCCAAGTGTCCGTCTCGTCGTCGGGGAGTTTGGGGCGTCGGCGATCCTCCGCGGGTTCGGAGGGTATTTTCGTCCGCCAAGTGGGATGATTGGCTAAATAACGCGGTGCCCCACTGCGAGCGACACTCGACCGACTGGGGGAACCGGCATAGGTCGTCCAGCCGAGATTATCCCCCGGTTGCGACCAACGCATAGGCTCGGCTTGTTTCAGCAAGGTGCGGAGTCGTTGGGCGAGGTTACCATTCTGTCCAGCAAGTCGGCCGGTAGCTTGCGGATAGCGTTGGCCAAACGAAGCTACTTCCGCCGAAACATCGATGCCGCGGAGCATTTTGGCCACGATGCTACGAGCCAGCGCAATCGGCAGAGCTTCGCCGGGGTCGGGGTAGCGTAGCCGCGGTCCAGCTTCGGAAGCTGGTCCTGCAACTTCGGAAGCCGGCTTGGCCGCCGCATGGACCGAGACATCGCCGAGCATGCCCCAGAAGCGTTCCGCTTCGTCGAGTTCGCCTCGTTCCAAAGCGAGGTCGCCCAACAGCAGCAAGGCATCGCGGCAGGGGGTGCTGACGAAGTATTCTTGCACGATCCGCAAAAGCATGGGGCGATCTCGATGTTTCTGGCCTTCGGTCCACCAACTTCGAGCAATCGGATCGACCTTTTGCCGATAACGGCTGCGAACGTCCTCGGGCATGCGACACAGTATCCACTGCACCCACCAGCGTGCCGTCCGATGGTGAATACCGTCGAGAGTGACCAACTCGTCGGGAGCCTCTTCGAGAATGCGTTGCGTCTCGACGAGGATCTCCGACCAACGCTGAGCTAGCATCTTCTGCATCAGGTCGGCTAGGCGTTTACGCAATTGCACCGACTCGCCGCGTAACGTCGCCGGTTCGACTTGGGCTAGCGACGTAGCCAGCCATGCGTTGCTCCACCATCCCCCAACGACCACGAGAACTAGCCAACGGCACACCGGATTCATCCGAATTTCCCGAGTTCATCCGAATTTCCCATGCAAGCCCCAGACTCTCCTGCCTATTCTTGACAATTTCCGGCGAACCACAAGAATTTTCTGCACGAACCACGACGCGGCTGCAATCCGTTGTCGATCGGATCGGTTCGCGGTTAGAAATTCGGAATATGCAGCAAACCGGGAACATCGTACCGATACAGGCTGATCTTCCGAGGGAGAGTTCGCTATCGCATCGAGGGTTCGCGCTATGTCGAGGTCAACGAATGGCTGGGCGGTTATCGTAAGTTGCATGGCGTTCGGACTAAGCGGCTGCGGTGAGGAACCGCCGTTGCGGCCGATGGAAAGTCTACCAACGCTGACGTATCCGGTGCGAAGCGATTGGCTCGTCCTCGAAACTCCGAAAGTCGCACCCACCAAACCGTATGCCAAAAGCTATGCCCCACTTCTGGGGCTAACACCCGATGCCACGAATGCCGATGCCGACCAACTCGCGTTACTCAACGAAGCCAAACTCCGCCGCTTGGTCTACACCAAAAACATGAGCAATAGCGACAAAACGGATCTGTTCCACGCGCTGACCGAGCGCTTCGGCACCCCCAGTGCGCCGAAAGTAGCGCCTCTGGAACCGGAGGTGCAGCAACTCGCCACGGATCTACGGCTGGATTCGACCGCCTTGGCTGCGGGAGCACGACTGTACCGCAACTACTGCCAACACTGCCACGGCATGACCGGTGCCGGTGACGGCCCGGGGGGCAAATGGCTTGTGCCTCCGCCGCGGGATTATCGGCAGGGAATCTTCAAATTCACCACGACCGACGCTCTCGCAGGAGCGAACTCGTTCAAGCCTCGCCGTGCCGACCTGGTCAAGACCATCCGCGTGGGATTGCCCGGCTCGGGCATGCCTTCGTTTGCTTCGCTCAGCGAATCCGATCTCGATCTGTTGGCCGGTTATGTGACCCATCTGAGCATCCGCGGTGAGTCGGAGTATCTCACCCTCAAAACACTGCTGAATCCCGACGATTTCCTCGACGATCCCAGCGGGCCTGATGCCAAGAAGTACCGCAACGCCATCGACATGGCCGTGACCACGAACTTGAACAAGATCCTCCACGAATGGCATAAAGCCGAACAGTCGCCCATCGAGGTCGAACCAGACACTTGCACCACCTACGAAAAACGGCTCGAATCGGCGGCCAACGGCTACAAGATCTACATGGACGCCCAATTAGGGGGATGCGGTGCATGCCACGTCAACTATGGCCGCAATGCGGTGCCGACCTACGACGTTTGGAGTACAGTCGTTCGACCGCGGGATTTGACTCAAGGCGTCTTCCGTGTGACTCGAGAACCCGCGTCGTTGTACAAGCGGATCTACGCCGGGGTCAAAGCGAGTGGCATGCCGGAATTTCACACCACCCTACGGACTCCGAGCGAAGAGAAGGTCAAGGGCCGAAACCGTATTTGGGATGTGGTCCACTTTGTCGAGGCACTCTCCAATCCGCAGATGAAGGCCGACCTGGCCGAGAAATATCAAATCGAGATCGACCAATAGCCGCTCCCGAGGTCGTGTGAACCATCGATACGGCCGTTCGCATTCGACTTGTCGTTGACCCGACGACTGGCGCCGTCATTTCCCGGCGAGCCAGCAGACGTAAGTTGCCGGAGAGGCGAACCCCTCCGACGACAGCGTCGTCGGCTCTTTATGCTGTGACCCAGCGCCAGCAGACGTCAGTCGCCGGAAGTTAAGACGAGCAGTCGAACTATTTGCATCCGAAGCGTCGGCAGGGGACTTGTTCCTTTGCCGACGCTTCATTTTTGAAGATTGCGTGGAGCGTGCATCGCAGACCGGCAGGGGGGCATCCACAGAGGTCGCGGTGCCGTCCGAAGCGATGTCTATTTTCGCGCACTTTTCCCTAGCAAATCTGCCTACTAATGGGTGCTTAAACTCAAAAAACAAGAATTGGCAACCGAAAAACCAAAATTTTGGGCAATTTTTCCGGTTTGGTGTTGACGAATATAGTGTACAAAAGTACAGTATCAACAGAAGGCTGGAAATGAGGAGTTGAACGGTTGTTACTTCCCCATCAGCCCCCCAATAGGAGAGCGAATCATGGAAAGCTGGCGCATGGTGTGGCGAGAAGGTTTCGTTCCGATGCTCTCCACCGCGAGCTTGCGAGCTTTGCTGGAAGCGTTGCGAAGTGACGATGGCCGACTGACTCAAGGTTCAACCACGACTCCTCCGCCGTTGATGTGCGTGCAAGATTGGCCGGTCGAAGGAGCGTGCGCGGTGGGATTCTGCGGCTGGCAGGGCGAAGGGTTGGAAACCGTCGGCGAGGTCGAGGAATTCTTCGCTCAAGCCTGTTACGAAGCGGACAAACGTCTGGGCGAACCTGCGGCATGCCGTTGGTTTCTGAATTGGTTTGACGACACTCCCCGCGACGAGATGCGGGCGTTGTTGGCCGAGGAAATCGAACACAATCTCCGAGAACGGCTGGCCCTACCGGAAGAAACCCTGGCATCGATCCAAGAGTCGAGCGCCGCGTGAAGTGTGATGTGCCTGCGACGTGCCTGCATTGTGGGAAGCGTGGTGTACCCGTGTTGTACCTGCCTCGTGCGAAACGTGATCTACCTGTGTTGTGGGGATACCAAGCCTCTTAAAACGCCAGAAAGGATCAAACTATGCGAAAAATTTGCCGCCATTGCAACCTCCATCCGGTGAATCGTCCTCGTGGTCTGTGCTGGAGCTGCTACTACGCTCCGGGCGTTCGAGAACTGTATCCTTCGACGAGCAAATACGCACGACGGGGAGTCGGCAATTTCAATGGGAATCCGGATCTTCCCAGCGAAGCGACCGATGCCCTGCCTGGTACGGAAGAAAAGATTGCGGTCTTGGCCCGCCGAGCGGCTCTGCGTCAGTCCTTGTGGCATCCCGATGATGCGGGGACGAACGGGCGACGGCCGGAAGTTCCGCCGGTATGCCGCACCGAGTTGAGAAAGAGCGGCTGAGCGATCCCGCAAGAAACCTGGCGTAACGGCACCCACCTTCTGGCGCGTGTGCTGACGGAAGTGCTACAGTGCGGATGAGCAAACCAAGATCCTAGGCTCGGTCAGTGTGCAAAAACGCTGGCAACGGGGAGGCATTTTCATGCTTCAACAGCCAGCGTTTGCGTTTTAAGCCGCCGGAGTAACCGGTCAATTCTTGCTGACTACCAATCACCCGATGACAAGGGACAACGATAGCCAGCGGATTCGCCGCATTGGCAAGTCCCACTGCCCGGCAGGCACGCGGTCTTCCCAAACGCACCGCCAACTGTTGATAGCTGACCGTAGTACCTACGGGAATCTGACGCAACTCCGACCAGACTTGCTGTTGAAACACCGTCCCCCTCGTAGCGACCGGCAACCCCGCGAGTGCCTGCCAATCGCCGGCGAAGTATGCTTGCAATCGTTGGATCGCTCCCAGCGGATCGATGGCCCGGCGTAATTGGTAATCGCCGTGATGCCGTTGGAGCCGGCGATACATCCGTTCGACATAATCGGCATAATCGACCGCCCAAAGCTGGGTGGTGTCGGAAATTACGACGATTCCACCAATCGGAGAAACGCATTCAGCTTGATACAGAACCATATTGGCAGCCGAGCGGCGAAGGTTTTTCGTTGCTCAAGGGAGGCTACTCTGATAGCTTAGCAGAAACTTGATCTGCCATAACTTTCACGCGACGATTTCTTCCAATTTGTTGGTTCGGGATTGTGATCTATGAAGACTTTCCCGCTCGTAGTAGGGTGCATACTTCTCGGGGGGCCTATTGCAGTCCAAGCGGATACTCCCGATTTCCAACGTGATATTCAACCGTTGCTGGCAAAATATTGCGTCTGCTGTCATGGCCCCGAAAAACAACGGGCTGGGCTGCGGCTCGATAGTTTCGCTTTGCTGAAAAAGGGGTCGGACTCCGGGGCAGTAATCGTCCCCAAGGCCAGTGGCCGAAGTCTGTTGGTGCATGCGTTGACCGGCAGCGA
>CALEEC010000162.1 GCA_937949245.1 uncultured Gemmataceae bacterium
CACCTTCCCCTTGAAAGTCACCAAACATGCCAACGATCTGAAGAGGCCGTTCAGCGTGTCGGCACTCGATCTGCCGCGGGGATTGCGCTTGTCGGGAACGCAGAACAATTCGCCCTCAGTGCCGTTGCCCGAAGACAAGACCGAAGCGCCGGTGACCATCGAAGTATCCAATAATGCCTTGCCCGGCTACTATCCGTTCGTCCTGCGAGTCATCGCATCCGTCGATGGGTCGAAAGATGCCAAGGGCAAGCCGATCCGCTACGCGATCGGGCAGCCGACCCAACCGATCACCGTGGTCGTCCTGCCCAAAACCATCGCGGAACTGAGAGTCAGCCCTAGTGAGATCAAGACCGACCGCGGCCAGACCGTGGAACTAGTCGTCCAACTGAATCGCACCTTCGCCCACGACGGCAACCTGGAGTTGTCGATTCCGACCATCCCCGGCTTGCGCCTGACCAGCGACCCCGTGCAGGTGAAACCTAGCCAAACCGAGGCGAAGTTGAAGTTGGTCATCGACGAAAAGGCCGCCCCGCAAACCTACAAACTTGCGGTGCGTGCTGTGGCTAAGTTCCCCGGCGGTAAAGAGATCAGTCAGGAAGGCCGATTTACTCTGAGCGTGGCCAAACCCAACGACAAGAAATGACGTTCGCAGACGCCCTCATGAATGAGCCAACCCCCGAATCGAAGCCCAAAGGCCGACGCCGACAACGGCCTCAAGAGGACCGCAGCGAATTGCCGCTGTCTACCTCGCTACCGCTGGACAATCCCGCGGCCAAGCGAGGTTTTCAACTGGCAATGTTGGGGCTGATCCCCATCTTGGGACTCATCTTCGGGGCGTTGGCGATCGTGTATTGCTGTCGCGGCCGACGCTACGCACGGAGCGAACCCGGGGTGCAAGGGTGGGAACATGCCACGGTAGGACTGTTCCTAGGTATTGCCGAGGTCGGTTGCAATGCCGCGGGATTATTCTTCGTGGCCAAGGGGTTGGAATGGCTGTGAGATGGCAATCGCCTGCTGGGCGAGGCAACCGGGCCGACGTATTGCCCCGCGAGAACTTCGCAAGGGGAGCCAGTCAATCCTCCAATTCGCTGGGCGATATTCCGACCGCGATCAGCGAACAGCCGACCACGACGTTCAGCCCCAACGCCCGAGCTTGTTCCAACACCTCCGGGGCATCCGCACCGGGATTGAAAAAAACTTCGCCGATCTTCTTGCTGGTCAACTCGGGCAGCACCTTCAAGCCGACATTTGGGGGGAGATAAACGCTCACCCGATCGATAGCCTCCACGGGTACATAGCGGATCGACGGGTAAGCGGGAAGCCCTTCGATCTGTTTTTCCGTCGGATGGATCGGGTAGACAGTATATCCCTGGCGGAGATAACCGCGCACGGCCCGGTTGCCGAACTTGCGTCGATCGGAACTGGCTCCCAAAATGGCAATGCTCGGCATAAATGTTCCAACCTGGCAAAAAAATTAGAAGTCATGGCTCGCTCATGCAATCTCAGCGAGCCTGGGAACGCGAGAATCCATCTGGAGCCGCCGCCGGCGGATGTTTATTATCCAGGACCGCTGCCTTCAAGGCGTGGTTTGGGCGGCAACGGATTATCTGTCTTGCCGTTGTTGCCGTGGATCGCTTCGAACACTTCCTGCCGATGCACCGGAACTTCCTTCGGTGCCACGATCCCAAGGCGAACCTTGTCGCCGCGGATTTCTACGACGGTGATCGTGATGTCATTGTTGATCACGATACTTTCGTTTTTTTTTCTAGACAGTACTAGCATCTCCGCGTATCCTTCTGGGTGCCAGGTTGGAACGTCATGTAGTGATCGCGGCGGAAGCGGACTTTCACTTCCAGGCTTAGCAAATAGGAGTGACGATCTCTCTGAACCATCCGGAAGCGAAATACAGATTCCCTGTCTCGCGTGCTGCCTGAAATTGTGGTATCCAGAACGCTCCATCGAGGGACTGTGCGCGCACGAATTCCAAACAGCTAGTTTATCGTACTCGGACTTAAGACTGTCGTCAAGCATCTATTTCCTGATTCCAACGGATTTTGCGTTTGCGCCTGCTTTCTTGATCGTGTCTTAGGTGAAGTTTTTTGCTCTCCGCTTAAAAATTCGAGAAAATCGAGTGAACCCGGGAGGTAGAAAAGCGTCTTGACTGCAAAGTCCGCACAACCGCTTCGATGCTCCGAACCGCATCCGATGCTCCGAACCGAGAGAAGCTCAGCGGCAAGGACTACGAAAAACTACCGATGCGATTGCCTACGGACACAGCATTGCCTGTAACTTAACGATCGCTACTCTGCCCGACTGCCGATGTGGATTACATGCTTTAGCGCGTATCGGCTAAATAGTCGATAGTCCGAAAGGACCATCTGCATCCTCTTCGTCGGGCGCTGATTTACTGGGAGTTGCTCCTTTGGCCAACCCCAATCTTTTTCGGCCACAGTCGTCCCCCCCGACGCCCACGGACGCGGTTAACGAAGCGGGCGGGCGCGCCTATCGATTGTCTCCCAAGCAAGCGTTGGCGCAATTGGCCGCTACAGGATGCTTCCAGGGCACTTACTACGCCGACGCCGACACTCAACTGCAAATGCTGATCGATCTGGTACAGCAGGTCGATGATCCGATTTATTTGGCCAAGCTCGCTCTGTATGCCCGCGAGAAGGCGATGATGAAGGACATGCCCGCCGCGCTGTTGCTGTTGCTGTCGAAGCGGGATATGCCGTTGTTTCATCAGATCTTCGATCGGGTCGTCGACAACGGTCGGATGCTACGCACGCTGTTCCAGATGCTGCGATCGGGAGCGTTCGGGCGTAAAAGCCTGTCGTATGGGCTGCAGCGCGCCTTCCAACGCTGGCTGAACCGAGCGAGCGTCAGTCAATTGTTATCGGCGGCCATCGGCAAGAACCCGAGTTTGCGCGACGTGCTGCGTGCGGCTCGACCGACACCGCCAGATCAACAACGACGTGCCTTGTTCGGCTGGTTGACGGGGCGACCTGCCCCAAAGTGGCACCCCGCCACCTGGGCCGATCTGCCGGAAGAAGTGACGGCTTTGATCGCTTTCCGGCAAGCGGTTGCGGAAGCGTCTCAAGTGCAATTGCTGGAACGCTATCGCTTCCGTTGGGATTTGCTAGCCGACTCGGCCCGAGGGGAAACGGTCTGGAAGGCGCTGGCCCGGCAAATGGGACCGCAAGCCTTGCGGATGAACCTGAATACTTTGCTGCGGCACAAGGTATTGCAAGATCCGGCAATGGTCCACTATGTCGCCCAGCGTTTGGCCGATCCTGAAGAGATCGTGCGTTCGCGCCAGTTTCCGTATCAGTACCTAGCCGCGTACCTGAATGCCGACCCAGACTTACCGCAACCGCTTCGCGACGCCTTGGAAACTGCTACGGAGATCGCTTGCGGCAACGTGCCGGAATTGGCGGGACCGATTGTTATCGGCTTGGATGTTTCCGGTTCGATGAGTTGCAGCGTCACCGGCAGCCGAAGGGGAGGCGCCAGCAAGATGCGTTGCATCGATGTCGCAGCGCTCTTCGCGGCCGCCATCGTTCGACGCAATCCGGGGAGTCTGCTGATCGCTTTCGACACGGAATCGCATGAGGTCGAAATTGATCCTGACGAAAAGATCCTGGCGTTGTCGGCACGGTTGGCCCAGTACGGAGGCGGAGGGACCGATTGCTCGATCCCATTGCGCACGGCCAACCAGCATCAGCATCATCGCCAACGTGCTTTCGCGGGATGCGTGCTGATCAGCGATAACGAAAGCTGGATCGGTGAGGGACGAGCCAACCAAACCGCCGTCATGGAGCAGTGGAATGCGTTTGTCCGTAATCAGATACGCTTGCAAGGTCCGCAAGCCGAGCCGAAGCTCGTTTGCATCGATCTGCAACCGTACACCACGGTACAAGCGCCGGATCGTGCGGACATTTTGAACGTCGGCGGTTTTAGCGACGCGGTTTTCACCGTGGTATCGACGTTTTTGAGAGACGACGCGCAACACTTCGTCGAACAAGTCGAAGCAATCGACCTTAACGCGGTATAAACGGATTTTCTGATCTGCTTCAGAGCCGCGACATCCGATCTGTTTCAGAGCCCCGACCGCTAGGGAGCGGGAGAGAGAACCCAATCTGCTATCGTGGTCCGCGACTCATTTATCGGCGGCCCGCGGCACTTTTCTTTTGTAACGCGGGTCTGCTGCCCGTAAAATGTATATTAGAGATCCGAAACACCATAATCTAGAACCTCTGTCCGTTGCGCCATCATCAACTGACTCGGTTTTCGCATGGTGAGGAACCCAAACCCATCTCGCGAACCTGAAGAAAGTGAGGTGCAATATGTCCTCTCCAGCTCCTAAACAGGTGTTGATTCTTGGCGGTAGTTTTGCAGGATTGACCGCGGCGTATGAACTGAAACGGCTGCTGAAAGATCGGGTTCAAGTGACCGTGGTTGATAAGAACGATCGCTTTATGTTCATTCCGTCCCTGGTCTGGGTGCCGTTTGGCTGGCGTGATCCCGAACAGATCTCGTTCCCTTTACGCCCCGCATGTGAGCGCAAAGGCATCGAGTTTCGTCAGGCGACGGCGTTGGCGATTGATGCGGCGCAGCAACACGTCGAAATCGCGGAGGTGGGCACGCCGGATCGGAAAGAAACCCTCCGCTACGATTACCTGCTGATAGCGACCGGGCCCCATGTGCAGTTTGACATTGTGCCCGGCGTCGGCCCGCATGGCGGATACACCGAAAGCATTTGCACCGCCGAACATGCGCTGCAAGCTCGCGAGGCGTGGCAACGCTTTCTCCAAGATCCTGGCCCCGTGATCGTCGGAGCGACGCAAGGTTCGTCTTGTTACGGAGCGGCCTACGAGTTCATCTTCAACTTGGAATACGCCTTGCGTCGGGCCAAACTCCGCGACAGAGTCACGATCACTTACGTCACTTCCGAACCCTTCCTCGGACACTTTGGCATCGGCGGCTTGAAGCATGCTCAAGGGATGACCGAATGGTTCTTCCGTCATGTGGGGCTCGATTGGGTACTCAACGCGGTTCTCGAGCGCGTGACTCCCGGATTGGTTCACTTCCGCTCGGGACAACTCTTCACGACCAAGGACGATAAGAAAGGAGTCGATCTGGCGGGTCAAACCTTGCCGTTCAAGTACGGCATGCTCATTCCGCCGTTTCTGGGGGCCGAAGTCGTGCGTCGTTCGGGGTTGGGCAATGAACGCGGCTTCGTCGTCACCGATGAATACTTCCGTCACCTGAAATATCCCAACATTTTCGCTGCGGGGGTTGCGGTAGCGGTGGCTCCTCCGGCTCCGTGTGAAGCCGGCTGCTCGGTTCCCAAGACCGGCTACATCAGCGAAGTGATGGCTCATACCGCGGCGGCCAACATTGCCGCGAGCATTGAAGGAAAACCGCTGACCCCCAAACCACAAGCGGACATCGACGCAAAATGCATCCTCGATGCCGGCAATCAAGGCATCATCATGTACACCGATCGCATCTACGCTCCGCAACAACGCCGTTGGCAAACCCTGATTCCCGGTCCCTGGGCGCACTGGGCCAAGTTGCTGTTTGAGAAATACTTCCTGTGGAAGATGCGTACCGGTCGCGTGAATTGGCCGTGAGCGTAGCCCTCAGAGCCTGTCCAAAAAGCAAGATTAACGTGTAAGGCGGCGGACCATCACATGGATCATCGAGACATACACGAACGCGGTGCTGCTCGCCGTCGTCCGCTCGTAGTCTTTCGCCAGCCGGCGG
>CALEEC010000163.1 GCA_937949245.1 uncultured Gemmataceae bacterium
CGGGTTTGACCATTCTCGCACCAAGTGGGCACCCAACGGATTCGTGCTCGCTGATGCTTCAGCAGCAGAGGAAACAGCGGCGAAGTGGGATCGAACAGCACGACGGCGCTACCGGGATCGACGAACGCATCGACGGCCGTGGCGAAGGCGGCACTGGCACCGTTGGTGACCAGAATTTCGTTGCCGGGATGGAAACTCACCCCTTGATCGAGCAGGAAGGTTTCGGCAATCGCGTTGCGTAGTTCCGGCAATCCCATCGGCGCGAGCAAGCCTCGGCGTTCCGAGGCCACCCGAGCCGGATGGACGGGGACCGACTCGAAACGGGGCGTTGCTTCGGCGAGGTGAATCACGTCGGGACTCGGATGGCTCGGCAGGGCGGCACAGTCGGCCCAATCGTCGAACGGCACTGCCAAGGCACGACGGCTGAAGTAGCGGAGAAAGGTAGCCTCTTGTGCATCAAAGTGCCGACGCAGATGCGGCACCCATCGCGTCATTCCTAAGCGAATCAGCAGTCGAGTCAACGCAAACGACAGATCCACGAAGACGCCTCCGACAAACGGCGCGGCAACGCCAGAGAGACTCCATGCCAGGGCATTGTGCCCAGCTCAGCGTTTCGGGTAAAGATCAAGTGCCTAGGGGACATCGCAGCGTGGCCGATGCGCTTCCACGGCTTGCCGTGCCCTTGCCTGCCATGCCACTGGCTGAACCACGGTGCTGATGTGACTCCGTCTTGCAGGAAGCAAGCCGGCTTGCCAAGATGATCTGCGGGATACCACAAGCCAAGGACGCCAAGGAAATCTTTCGATGTCTGTAGACCCGGTGCGGCAACGTCTGCTTGAACAAGTCGATACGGTGGTCGTCAAGGTAGGAACTAATGTACTGACCGACGATCGCGGTACGCTCGATCGCGAACGGATTCAAGCCTTGGCGGATCAGTTGCAGCGGATTCGAGCCAGCGGCCGCAAAGTCGTGCTGGTCAGTTCGGGGGCCATCGGAGCGGGAGTGGGGCGGCTCCGCTTGACCAAACGCCCCAGTGAATTGCCCCAATTGCAAGCCTGCGCCGCGGTCGGACAGACGGCCTTGATGCAACTATATCAGGAATGCCTGGCACCCCATGGTTGCACGGTGGCACAAATCTTGCTAACCGCTAGCGATTTCGACAGTCGGCCCCGCTACCTGAATGTCCGCAACACCATTCGTACCCTGTTCGAGTACGATTGTTTGCCGATCATCAATGAAAACGACACCGTCAGCGTCGCGGAAATTCGTTTCGGTGATAACGATCATCTGGCCGCGATGGTGACCAATCTTCTGCAGGCGCCATTGCTAATCATTTTGACATCGGTCGATGGTCTGTACGATGCCGACCCGCGTCTGCATCCAAACGCGAAACTGGTGCATACTGTGGAACAGATCGACCGCTCGGTGACCGACATGGCCGGCATTAGCAAAAGCACTCTTGGCACCGGGGGGATGCGCAGCAAACTTCGCGCCGCCCGACTCGCGACCGCCGCGGGGGAAGCCGTGCTCATGGCCAACGGAGCGACTCCCGGGATACTCGACGCCATCTTCGCGGCCCAATTGGTCGGGACGTTGTTTCTGCCACACGGAGGCAATGTCCCGGCACGCAAACGCTGGTTCGGCTTCACCGCACGACCCCGGGGCAGTTTGAAAGTCGATGCTGGCGCACGACGGGCTTTGGTCGAGAAGGGCAAAAGCCTGCTGCCGATCGGCGTCGTGGCCGTCGAAGGGGAGTTTCGCAAAGGGGATGTGGTGTCCATTCTCGATAGCGAAGGCGTCGAGTTTGCCCGCGGGCTGAGCAATTATTCTTCTGCCGACGCCGTTCGCTTGAGCGGGCGCAAGGGCGAACAACTCCCCTACGAGGAGATCATCCACCGCGATAACCTGGTCATTCTCGAATGAGCGTTATCGGGCTGTGTTGTAGCGGTGCGTCGGTATCGGGCGACCGGGCCGCAGACTTTGGGTTTGCCGATACGTTGCCTGATAACCGAACCGCTCGCGTAACGCATCGACGATCCGGCGTACCTCGGCATCGAGAATCTGCGGATCGATAGCCACCCGCGCGTTGACGATCAGATCGGCTTCACCTACCGAGGCATGCGACGGCAACGACAGCGTGACCGGCTCTTGGGTGCTGACGAGATTGGCCACGGCGAACGCTCCCCCTTCTTCCGTGGCGATGGTCTTCAAATGCGCCACTTCGCTGCCTTGCTGGGTCAGCGTTTCGCGTAAGGCATGCATTACTGCCAGAACGACGTCATCCATCGCAAATGCCGATGCGGCTTGCAGATGGATCGAACTGTTGAGCCAACCCAACTCGGCTTCGCCTTCGGCGTAGGTGTCGTAATCGATCGACAGAATTTTTTGGCCGAACGCTCCGTCTTGGTGCAAAAATTCCAGCAACGCCTCGAATCCTTCCCCCGTCTTGGCCGAGATGCGCAACAACGGCGTTCCGGGGTAGTGGGCGGTGACCAACGCGGCCAGATCGTCCACTTCACCGGGGGACATCTCATCAATGCGATTGAGTACGATGGCGTCGGCTTCTTCGAGTTGTTTGCGGAAGATGTACTCGGCTTTGGGCGAAAAACCGCCGCGGGAGGTGCCTTGCAGAATCTTGCGGCCGTGGCTCGGTTTGAATAGTACGGCATACGGTGCGATCTGAAATTGGCGGCGGTACAGATCGCGTAGCGGTTGCACTACCGTGGCGACTAGGTCCGTGCAACTACCGACCGGTTCCGCCAAAATCACCTCAGGACGTTGCGACGCTTCCAGGGCGGCCACGCGATCGATCAACGTATCGAAGCGACAGCAAAAGCACGCCCCTGGCACCTCCTCCACCGCGAAGCCCAGCGACCGCAATAAATTGGTATCGACCAGATTCGCCGCTTGATCATTCGTCACGATGCCGACCCGGCGTCCCTGCTGCATGTACGAACCGGCCAGACGAGCCAAGGTGGTGGTTTTGCCGGCTCCTAAAAATCCCCCCAACATGATGAAGCGAATTGGTGCGGTCATCGTGCCAACCTCATAAGGTAACGAAAGACAAAACTCCAGGATGGAGATGTTATAACCTCTGGCCGGTAGAACAGACAAGCATTTATAGAAGATTTTTCCGGGGGCATCGATGAATCGTTTGCATCTGGTTACGCTTGCACCGGGGCACTTTCATGCGGCCCTGATCCAGAAAGAAGCCATCGCCGGGATCGATCCTCGGGTGTCGATCTACGCGCCGTTCGACTCGGATTTGTTGGCGCATCTGCAACGCTTGCACAGTTTCAATACTCGGTCGCAATCGCCAACGGCCTGGGAAATCGAAGTGCATGCTGGGCCGAACTTTCGAGAGCAGTTTCTTCGCGATCGTCCGGGTAATGTCGTCGTTTTGGCGGGACGCAATCGGCCCAAGATCGGCTGGATGGAAGATGCCTTGGCCGCGGGAATGCATCTATTGGTGGATAAACCGTGGATCATCGATGCTGCCGATTTTCCCCGGTTGAAAGCCCTGCTCGCACGGGCCACGGCCGAGGGACGCATCGTCGCCGATGTAATGACCGAACGGCACGAAGTGACCAACGCCCTATTGGCCGAGTTGGTTCACGATAGCGAACTGTTCGGCGGAATCACCTCGGGAAGCCCCACTAGTCCTGCGGTGCTGTACGAGAGCGTGCATTATCTGCGCAAACATGTCGCGGGGAGTCCGTTGCGTCGGCCGGTCTGGTTTTTCGACGTGCAGCAGCAAGGCCAACCGCTGACGGATGTCGGCACGCATTTGGTCGATCTGGTGCCTTGGACGTTGTTCCCGGAGCAACCGATCGACTGGGCCAACGATCTAGTCGTTGGGGAAGCGAAAGCCTGGCCAACGCCCATCTCGCGTGCTGACTTTAGCGCCATGACGGGAGCCGACGATTTCCCCGAATCGCTGCGGCCATCCTGTGTCGGGGACACCTTGGCATTTGCCGGCAACAACGAAGTGGCTTACACGTTACGCGGCGTGCAGGTACGGTTACGCATTCGTTGGGAAATTGGTCCCTCGATTCACGGCAGCGACGAACATCATGCCCGGTACGTTGGCCAACGGGCCATGCTGACCATCGAGCAAGGGGCCGAAGCCGAGGCAATGCCCGAGGTGTTCGTCACTTCGCGGCGGGTCGGCGATCACCAGCGGTTGGGCAAGCTATTGCAGCAGCGGATCGCGGCGCTGCAAGCGAAATTTCCGGGGGTTGGGGGGCGCGATTTGGTCAGTCGTTGGCAGGTGACGATTCCATCGGCTCTGCGGATCGGCCACGAGGCGCACTTTGCCAAGGTGGTGCAACAGGTCGTTGGTTGGATCACCCAGACGAGTACGCTTCCGGCTTGGGAGCAAGCGAATTTGCTGGCCAAGTATTATCTGACAACCTCCGCCGTCGCGTCCATCGGCTCGTGAGACCAACGCGCTCTCGCAAAATCGACGAAGCAAGTTCGATCTGACTCGACGACTGGAAAAAACACCCGACGACTCGCGTCGTCGGCTCCAGAGAAGAGCCGCGGACGCCAGTCTGCGGGGGGGCGAGTCCACCACCTAATCGCCGGGCGCGGACTCGTCGGCATCGCAAGCCGACTGCGGTAGCACGATTTGACAACAGCCCAGATTGATGGCTTCCTTGGGAATGCCCGCTTCGACGATTACTTGCAGCACGCCGGGGGACAGCGAATACAGCACGAAGCGGCCCCGTCTTTCCTTCTGTACGAGTCGGGCCATTTTCAGAACGGTCAGATGATGCGACACATTCAACGGCGGAATCTGCAAGGCTTGCGTGATCTGAGTGACATTGTGTTCGCCAGTGGTCAGTAGGCGGATGATTTTGAGGCGTTCCGGGGCCGCGAGGGCAGCGAGGAGTTCGGCACACCGCTGCGGTTGCAGGGGATCTCGGGGCATTGGGGCGGCCTCCTCATCGTGTTATCGCAGGATTCTACCACCGCAATATCGTGTCGTTGCCTCAGCGAATGACTGCATGGTCGATTCGCCGCACGTCGAATCACTGCACGGTCGAATCAATGCATGATCGAATCTACAGATGATTGAATCAACGCGCCAGCGTATCACCGCGTTACTGCCAACGGATCGACAGCCGGCCTTGTTCCCGGGCACGCCGCTCAAAGTAGCGGAGGAACCGCCGAGCGATTTCGATAAACACCACCACCGACACGGCCAACAACGCGATTTCGACCGGCAATGGCCACAATCCCTCGGAACCGAACAAGATCTGCCGCATCGCATCCATCCCCGTGGTCAGAGGGATGATCCCCGCAATGCTGGCCACGGCAGTCGGTAAGACACGAACGGGAAAGTTGGTTCCCGACAGCAGATATACCGGTTCTTGCAACAGATTGACCAAATGCGACGCTTCCCGCCCCCACAGCAAGAACAACGAAGCGAACATCATTCCCAAGCCATACAGGGCCAACAGTGTCAGCACAAATACGCTCAGCAACGCGAGCCAACTACTGGGCATCATCCGCACCTCAAAGACGCCAATGCCGACCAGCAAAATCATCGATGCCCGCAGCATCGTGAAGATCATCCCTCCCAAGGCCATCCCGGCGAGAATCGCCATCAGCGACGCGGGGGACATGATGTACAGTTCGAGATTGCCACTATCGCGTTCCCAGTAGAAATGGGCACCCATCGACCAGAGGACGTTCAGCCAAAACGCGGTCATGGCTCCGCCGAGAATCACGAAGCCGATGTATTCCTCCGGCGCTCCCATCGCCCGATAAATCAAAACAAATGCCGACACCGAGAGCAAAGGGAGGATCGTCTCTTGCAACACCCACGAGGGAATCCGCACCAGTCCCACGACCCGGGGATACATCCGGGCCAACATGGCACGCCAAAACAACTCGAACGACGATTTCACTTCGCCTCTCCGTTGCCGTTGGACTCCAGACCGTGCCCGACCAATTCGATGAAGGCATCTTCCAAGGTTGGTTCGACTTTTTTCAGTGTGAGGATGCGTCCGCCCTGAGCGACGAGTTGGGGCACCACGCTACCGATGGCCGACTCTTCCCACAGGCTGATTTTCAACACGATGGCCGAGGGCGTATCGCTCCGGGTCACTTGATGCACTCCTGGCAAACGCTCGAGGTCGGAGAAATTGGTCGTCGCATCATGAGGGGCCAACTGAATCTCGAACAAGGGGTATTTCTGCGCCAGACGCTTCAACTGCCCTGGGGTATCGCAGGCCCGTACCCGGCCTTTATCGATGATGGCCAAGCGATCGCACAATTCGTCGGCTTCGGCCATGTAGTGGGTCGTCAGTAGCAACGTCCGGCTCGGGCGTTCTTGGAGCCATTCGCGGACGAAACGACGAATCGACCGGGCAGCCGTCACGTCCAAGCCCAGCGTTGGTTCATCCAGGAACAAGATCTTCGGATCGGTGATAAAGCCGCGGCAGAAGTTCATCTTTTGTCGTTGGCCGGTCGACAGATGCGACACCCGAGAACCGGCTTTGTCGGTCAGACCAACCACCTCGAGCATGCGATCGATCCGTTGTTTCGCCTCGCGATTCGAGACGCCGTAAATCTGGGCGAACAACCACAAGTTCTCGCGGACGTTGAGGATGCCATAGCCGCTGGTTTCCCCCCCGGAAACCATATTGATGCGTGGTCGAATCAACTCGGGGTGTTCGGTGACGTTCAAACCATCGACCCAGGCTTGGCCCGAGGTGGGGGCCAGTAGCGTGGTCAGAATTTTGATTAAAGTCGTCTTGCCGGCACCGTTGGGGCCAAGTAAGCCGAACAACTCCCCCGGGCGGACTTCGAGCGAAACCTGATCGAGGGCCAAAAACGGCGTGCGGTCATCCACGGGAACCGCTGCCCCGGGGCGGCGTACCCGGCGATAGGTGCGGGTCAAATTTTCGGTACGGATAGCCGGTGTTTCCATACCTCCATTTTAGAAAGCCCACCGCGGCTTCGGCAAAGTGGCGCAAGGGTGTCGGTAGGGAATGCCAACCATCGATTCGACGAATCGATAGAAGGGGTGTCGGCGGGGAATGCCAACCATCGATGCGGCAAAGTGGCGCGAGCAGGTCGGGCGTTTAGCCGACGACTTGCACATGGACTTTCCGGGTGCGTGGCCCATCGAATTCGCAGAACCACACTCCTTGCCACGTTCCTAAGACCAAGTCGCCCCGCTCGACGATCAGCGTCACACTTGGACCGACTAAGCTCGCCTTGATGTGCGAGTCGGAGTTGCCTTCGCCATGCCGAAAGCCGGTCTGGATCTGCGGAATGGTGCGCTCGAACCACAAAAGCATATCGTGAACGACATCCGGGTCGGCGTTTTCGTTGATCGTGATAGCCGCAGTGGTGTGGGGGCAGTAGACCAGGCACATTCCCGAGCGAATTCCCGATTCAGCAACCACCCGGCGCACCTGCGAGGTGATTTCGACGAACTGGTTCCGTTGCTGAGTGCGTACTTCCAAGGTGGTCATCGCTGCCGTCTCCTTCGATCGAATCGCTGAATAGCTTGATTCGCTCACGGACATAACTACACTACTAGCATAGCTAGACCCATTTTTGTCTGCTCCGGGGAGTGACTTCCATGCGAACCATCTGCTGGACGCTGTGCGTGCTGGTCATCGGCGGGATTCCGACGCCGCTACGAGCCGATGACAAGGGACTTGAGATCGTCAAAAAAGCCATCGAGGCGAGCGGGGGCAAAGAAAAATTGTCCAAATACACCGCCGGGACGCTCAAGATGAAGGGCACCGGCAGTACCATGGGCTTCGACATCACGATGCATATCGATGCCTCCTATGCGTTGCCCAACATGTACAAAGCCGTGATGTCGATGGAAGTGAAGAACCTCAACCAAAAACTCGCGATGACGCAGATCGTCAACGGCAATCGAGCCAAGATGACCGTCAACGGCATGCCGGTCCCGTTGACCGAAGCCGTCAGCGAAGAGTTGAAGCAAAGCGCCCTGATGATGAACGTCACCCACCTGACGCCGTTGTTGGACCCAACGTACAAAGTGACGGCGAGCGACAAAGAAATCAAAGTCGATGGCAAAGACGCGGTGGGAATTCGCGTCAGCAGCAAAGATTTGAAGGAAATGAAACTCTACTTCGACAAAAAGACCTTCTACCTGGTCAAGGTCGAACGCGACGGACTTGACCAAGCCACTGGGCAGAACGTGTTGGAAGAGCATTTCTTCAGCAACTATCAAAAAACACCTGAAGGTATCTCTCATCCGATGAAAATGGTCATACTGCAAGACGGCAAAAAGATCATGGAGATGGAAACCGTCGACTATAAACCGCTGGAGAAAATCGAACTCAAGGAATTCGACCTTGGCACCGATTGAACCGCCTCGGCACTGACGGAACCACCGCGTGGCAACGTAACCATGGCATGGCAGGGGAATCGCGGCGAAACCTGTCATCAGTCATCCGATCGCGATCTGTAGATGTAGATGATCGGATCGCGATTCAAGCAGCATCGCGGCCCTCCGCGTTAGGATGGAGGGCTGTTGTTATTCTCGGTGAGTGCTTATGTTGCTCGCTTCCTGGGTAGTCGGCAAGAAAGACGTGGGACAGACGCTCGCGGCGTTGGTCCGACAGCAACTGAACCTCAGTTGGGCACAAGCGAAACGGATCGTGCAGAATCGGCAGGTACGCGTCAATTCGGTCGTTTGCGTCGATCCGGCACTGCGATTGCATTTGGGAAAACGAATCGAAATTCATGGTTCTTCTCCGATCGATCCCAAAGGCGCTTCGACTCCCCCAAAACGGTCTGGTCTCTCTCCCACAACTCCCTCCCAGCGAGGGCAACGGGGGGGCGTTTCTTCACCGAAGATTTTCCCCAAGCCCGATGCCGCGCCATTGAACCGCCCCCAACCGCCATCGAAACCGCAATTGCCATCGCAACCGAAAGCGGCCGAGCCTATCGGCGAAGCTCTCGTTGTCAACAAAACTCCTGGTGTCAACGAAACTCCTAGTGTCAACGAAACCTCTGGTGTCAACGAAACTCCCCGTCTGAGCGAAACTCGTCGCGTTGGCGAGACTTTTCGTGGGGGCAAAACTGGTCGCGTTGTCGAAACTTCTCAGTCGGAACCTCCGCCTATGCCACGATCGGCGTTGGTTTACGTGGATGACAGCATCCTTGTCGTAGAGAAACCAGCCGGGCTGACGACCATGCGTCATCCCGATGAGGCCGACGAATTTGGCCCTCGCGGCAAACGCTATCTGCCCCCGACGTTGCTCGATCGACTGCCGACTTTATTGCCCGGGGCAACCTCGAAGTGGATTCGGGCGGTGCATCGACTCGATCGCGATACCAGCGGCTTGTTGGTCTTCGCCCGGCATCGGCAAGCCGAGGAGTACCTCACCGAGCAGTTTCGCAAACACACGGTTGACCGGCGGTATCTAGCTGCGGTGCGCGGCACGCCGAGTTCGGGGCGGATCGAGTCGTATTTGGTGCGTGATCGCGGCGATGGGCGGCGTGGTAGCGGTGATCCGGCCCAAGGGCGCAAGGCGGTCACTTGGGTGCGGTTGCTCGAATCGATCGGCCGATTTTCTCTCGTGGAATGCCGACTGGAAACTGGGCGGACCCACCAGGTACGGATTCACCTGGGCGAAGCTGGGACGCCATTATGCGGAGAAACCATCTACGATCGCCCTATGCATGGCGCACCGTGGCCCGACGGCAGTCAAGCTCCGCGAATCGCCTTGCATGCGACCCATTTAGCCTTTCGGCATCCCGAGACGCACGAATGGATGCGGTTCGATTCTCCCTGGCCGCAGGATCTCGCCCAGTGGTGGGAAGGATTGCGTCGAGCGGTTTTAGCCGAACAAGACCACGCTGGCGGTGAATCCATGCAGGAAATTACGCCCACCGACCGGTCCTAACTCCCCCGCTGCGAAGAATCCTGCCAGGGGAGTCGGCCCTGCTACGGCTTGGATCACTCCCGCATCGTGATTCGGCGTTTGGAACAATCGCTGGCCGCGGCCGTTGCAGGTAAAGAGCAACCCTGCTTGAGCCGAACCATGCTTCGCCCGATCTTGTTGTAGGAGAGTGCGTAAATCTTCGTCGGCCGTCGAGGCATCGCGGACGTGAAATTGCACGGTCTGGCCGACGCGGAGGTGATCCATCACCGCCATAGCCCCGGTCTGGCGATCCAAGCCGTAGAGATTACGCACCAAGAAATCGCCCCGCTCGAATTTGTCGCGATATTCGCTCATGACCACGCCCAAGTGTGGCCCATTCTCGAACAAGCGTTTGTCGGCATCACTCAGTTCCCGATACAGCGATTGCAAATAGGCCAGGGGCGTTTGCCCGCTTAGTTCGTGAATGATGTTCTCCTCGGCCTTGGTGATGATCAAGGGCCGACCAATGGGGCGACACCCTTGGGACACAATGCTACGCACGGCTAAATCGCCGGTCAGCAGTACGCCGACCGCACCGTAGTTGGTCAGGTGATTTTGGTGCAGCAACAGAGTTTGGCCCATGGCCGCGACGCCGCTGGCCATCCCTCCGACCACGGCCAAGCCCGGGTAATCTTCGCGTAGTCGCGGAAGAAACAATTCCGTGGTAGGAAAGGTGAACGGATCGCCCAACAGCAGCAACAGCGAGCGTTTCGGATCAGCTTCAAGCAACGCATCGGGCCAACCCAACAGGGTGGGGCCATCCGGGGTTTGTTCCAGATGCAGGTGAAACACTTTTACCGCGACTTGATCGTTCCAACTTCCCAGCCAGACGGCCAATCCGGGATCGCTTTCGATTTCGCGTTCGTTGGCGACGATAGATTCCCCGATGCAGCCGATGAGGTTGGCTGCCGGCAAATGCTGCTGCAACAGGCTGATCAATTCCCGGGCTTGGCCGTGATGATGCGGTGTGAAAAAGACCAAAGCCAGATCGTAACGCTGGGCTGCCGAGGAGGTTTGCACCTGGTCCACGATTTCCCGGACGGCAACCTCGGTATCCGCGGCGACGGATAGGCCAGTGGCAAAAGGCATAAGACGGTTCCCTGCAAAAGGTTGGTTCAAGGAGTGCCCGGGGGCGTCAGGAACATTTCGTACACGGGAAAGCTACCGAGTCGGCGAAAATATTTTTCGTAGCCGGCCAGCAGATGCGGTACATCGGAAGGCACCTGGGCGGCCAAGCGAGATACCGAAGATTCCTCGATCCAACGCATGGCATATCCTAAAAGGTCCAGCAGCCAAGGCATCGCATCCCGGTGCGGCGGGATAAGATAGCTGAACAGACCGTTGATGCGTTTGACCGAAAGCCCTTCGTTACCGAACGCGCCCAGCCAGAAACAAGGCTGGTACGGATCAACGGCGAGCGCATCGGCATAGCTTCCGTCTTCGATGATCAAACCGACAGCCAGCGGCGTGCCATCCGAACGGCTACGCATGGCGAACAATCCCGAGGGCGAGAACATCGAATTGCGGAACAAAAACTTTTCCAACGCCTCCCCCGACAGTCGGAGTAATCCGGGGTAAAGTTGCTCCAGCGCGGGGAGATCTTGGGGCAGCAAAGGGGAGATCGGCAAAGTCGAGCGGTTCAACAACGTCGGCATCTCGGCAAATTCCAGTACGAAATTCACCATCTCCCGAACTTTGGTGAAGCCGATGCCTTCAAAGAAGGTGTGCTGTTGCGACCAAGTGGCGCGATAAGCGGCAAAAAGTTTCGTCAACCCGCGTTCCCGAGCGGAAGTCAGGGCCTGTTGCACCAACAGCGGTTGAACCGATTCGTAGCCTGGCTTGACCCAGGGATAACTCAGTCGGCCATTGCGTTGATAGGCGATGTATCCGACCGGTTGCCC
>CALEEC010000164.1 GCA_937949245.1 uncultured Gemmataceae bacterium
GGGAGCCGCTTCCGCCGCGGTTTGGGGCCGTTTTTGGTCACGCCGACCGAAAGGCAAATTCTATCGGTCGTCCACAAAGCGTTCGAGCAGGAAATTCCGGTGCTGCGGCAACTGACGCCAAAGCGGAAGGAGCAGGCAACATGCGAGCAGTGGTGTTGGACGGCGGGTTTGGCATCGAGGCGTTACGCCAGGTCGATCTTCCCGAACCGCAGCCCGGCCCTGGCGAAGTGGTCCTCCGTGTTCGGGCGGTATCGTTGAACTATCGCGATCTGCTGGTGGTCCAGGGGACGTACCATCCCAAACTCCCGTTGCCACGGATTCCTTGCTCAGACGCGGCCGGTGAAGTCGTCGCCGTTGGGCCGAACGTCAACCGTTGGGCCATGGGCGATCGCGTGATGGCCATCTTCATGCAATGCTGGCTGGCCGGCGAGTTGACCGAGGCCGCGACCCGTTCGGCTCTGGGAGGCGAAAGCGAAGGTGTCTTAGCCGAGTACATCTGCTTGCACGAAGACGGCTTGGTAGCGATTCCCGAGGTGCTCAACTTCACTGAAGCCGCGACTTTGCCTTGTGCCGCGGTGACCGCTTGGCATGCTCTGACACAAGCCGGAGCCACGGCCGGTCAGACGGTGTTGCTCCAGGGCACCGGGGGAGTGTCGATGTTTGCTGCCCAGTTCGCCCGGGTGATGGGGCTGCGCGTGCTGATGACTTCCGGCAGCGAAGAGAAACGCACCCGTTTGGCCAACGAATTCGGCATTTGCGAGACGGTCCACTATCGCCAGCAGCCCGACTGGGAAAAATGGGTCCGCGAACGCACGGGGGGGACGGGGGTCGATCTGGTCCTCGAAGTCGGCGGGGCCGGCACCCTCGAGCGGTCGGTGCGAGCGGTCCGCGTGGGGGGGACGATCGCTCTGATCGGCGTGCTAAGCGGCGTGACTGGCACCATCAATCCGCTGCCGATCCTGATGCGAAGCGTGCGTTTGCAAGGCATCTTTGTCGGTTCGCGGAGCCATTTCGAGGCAATGAATCGAGCCATCCAACACCACCAGATTCATCCGGTGATCGATCGTGTCTTCCCTTTGGCCGATGCAGTGTCTGCGTGGCGTCACCTCGAATCGGGACAGCATATGGGGAAAATCGTGATCGCCCTCGACTGAGAGACCGCTTTGGGGCAGGTTTCATGGACGCTGCCACGATGGTTGACCGCGTCTCATTCGTCCTTAGCCTCGACGCCCCCTGCCGAACCGGCAGACGTGGGACGACGGAAGGACAGACTACGGCGGGCTAACGCCCGCCGCTCAGAAGGCAGAAGGGAGATGCGTTTTTCCTACTCTCCGATTCGACCCGACGACTGGCGTCGTCGGCTCCCGAGATTTCGCTCCCAAGAGCCGCGGACGCCAGTCCGCGGATGTTTCCGATATGAACAAACGGGGGGGCAGCCCCCCGACGACTGGCGTCGTCGGCTTTCGCAGTCCCCCGACGACTGGCGTCGTCAGCGCTCATGGAACCTCCGACAAAAGACGGCGTCGTTCCTTGCGTCTCGAACTGGCAAGCCAGCGACATCCGTCGGTGAAGATGCCGAAATCGTATGCTGACCTGAGGATATGTCCGGGTAAGCCGATCATCTGGTACAGATTTTGCTAAAGTTCTTCATGAATTGCCTCATCCTTTCCCCAAGATCTAGAACAGAAGCCATGCAGTTGCTGGAGCCCGCTCTCGTATCATCGTTCCTGGTGTTCGTGTGATGTTATGATTGCAAAACCAATGAAAGCACCGCCTCCGCCTCCACCGCCGGTTTCCGCAAATCGTGTCCTGATTGCGGAAGACGACCCAATTCAGCAAACGGTGCTGGCCCATACGCTCCGTTCGTGGGGCTACGACTGCCAATTAGTTCAGGAAGGCCCAGTGGCGTTGCAAGTGCTGCAAAGTGAGTCTCCACCGCATCTTGCGATCATCGATTGGATGATGCCGGGGATGGATGGTCCCGAAATTTGTCGGCAAGTGCGGGCCGTCGAAAGCGATCAGCCCCCCTACATCATTCTGCTGACGGCTCGATCAGACGCCGATGAGATTGTGTATGGTCTGGAAAGTGGGGCCAACGATTACATGATCAAGCCGTTCCGTCCGCTGGAATTGCGGGCACGGCTTGGGATTGCCCGGCGGATGATCGAGTTGCAGCAGAAACTTGCCGAGCGGGTCGTCGAACTCGAAGCGGCCATCGCGCAAGTGAAGGAACTTCGCGGTTTGCTGCCGATCTGCATGTATTGCAAGAAGATCCGCGACGACCAAGATTACTGGCACCAAATCGAAGCCTACATCTCGGAACACACCGAGGCGCGGTTTTCGCATGGCATCTGCCCGCAGTGCTACCAGCGGGAGTTGGCCCAGTATGTCCAGCCCTCCGCGACGGCCCCAACGGGAACGGAAGTGAGTCGCGCGGATACACCTTAATTGAGGCCGTATTGCCCACAGGTGAGCCTTGCGGGACTAGCTTCCGCGACCAGAGCTGCTGACTGGCGAATCCTGGACTTGGTGAAAAAAATCCTCGACCGGCGGTAGCGATCGAGGATTTTTCGTGCGTCTGCAGTAGCTACGCTGCCGGGGTCGTTCGGCACGCGCGCAGCGGCGGTCAGGTCAGTTCGGCACTTTCATCAAGAGGAAGTCGCTGCCGCCTAAAGGCGAACGCACCTGGAGCAACGCCCCTTTCTCAGGATGGGCTTTCTTGAGAGCTTCGCGGAGATCGTCGCCGCCGCGAATGGTCGTGGTGTCGACTTTGGTGATGACGATGCCGCGGACCAGGCCGGCTTGTTCGGCGACACTCCCGGGCGCAACCCGAAGCACCAAGGCACCTTGCGCCGTGGCGGCGTCGCGGAAACCCAGCCCTTCGGCAAGCTCGGGCGTCAGGTCGCAGACGATCAGGCCGAATTCTTCCAGCGTCATGGCAGCCACGACCCCGTTGCGTGGTAGTCGCGGTAAGGGGACGCGCTCGTTGCCGTAGTCTTCCGGCTGTTCTTCGATGGTCAGCTTCAACTTGGTCGGTTGGCCGTCTCGCAGCACCACGACTTCGGTGGGTTGATTCAAAGCCAAGTTGGCGACGATCTTCTTGAGTTCTTCGGCATTACGGATCGGCTTGTTGCCGATGCTGGTGATGATGTCGCCGTCCTGAATACCGCTTTTCGCGGCCGGGGCATTGGGGAACACGCGGGCGATTAGAGCGCCCGTGGCGTTGTTGCCCAAGCCGAGGCGAGCGGCAATCTCGGCGTCGAGATCTTTGATTTGCACTCCCAGGTAGCCGCGCTTGACCACGCCGTTTTTGGCCAACTGCTGCATCACATTCTTAGCCAAATTGCTGCTGATGGCCAAGCCAACGCCCTGCCAGCCGCCTGAACGGCTCTTGATCGCGGAGTTGATGCCAATCAGTTGCCCCACCAGATTGACCAGCGGCCCACCGCTGTTGCCGGGGTTGATGGCGGCGTCGGTTTGCAGGAAATCTTCGTACTGATTCAAACGTAGATTGCGGCTTTTGGCACTGACGATGCCATGGGTCACCGAGCCGGTCAGTCCGAAGGGGGCACCAATGGCCAAGACGCGATCGCCGACTTCCATCTGGTCGCTATCGCCGAATTCCAAGGCGGGCAACAGCTGCGGAGCGGTAATGCGGACGATGGCGAGGTCGGTTTTGCGATCGACCTTAATATCGCGGGAGATGAATTTTCGGCCATCGTGCAAAGTGACCTCGACCGCGTCGGCCCCATCGACAACATGGTAATTGGTCAGGATGATGCCCGAGGGATCGACGATCACTCCCGAGCCGAAGCCCAGTTCTGGGACCTCGCCTTCGCGGGGATCAAAAGGGATCAAGCGATTGCCGCGCCGCAGAAACTCGGCTCGAGCGGCCGACTTCGCTTCAATGCTGACCACCGCGGGCAGCACTTTCTTGACGATCTCGCGGTAAGAAACCAACTCTTGAGGGACGGCCGCTGCCGGAGCTGCCGGAGGTTGCATCGGTTGAGCCCACAGCAGGGAGCCTACCCAAGCGAGCGTCACTCCCAGCCCCATGCCTAACATCGCCGCCCCGAGAGTTCGTCCTCGATTCATACGCATACCCCTTGGAGGTCGGAAGGAAATACTCTGTCCAGGAAATACTCCGTCCAGGAAATACTCCGTCCAGACGATCCCGAATGTCTGCCCTATTCTTCGTAGATTGGCCGACAGAATTCAAGCCCGAGCGGCGGCTTGACCTCGGCAACCAGTTCAGCTCCCCATGTGAGCAGACAGACAGGCCAGAAGCTGGGAAATAGCTCCTTTAGGAAGGAGAGGTGCTTCCGCGATTTCTCATCGTTTTTCAGATACCGCTTCGTCCGCGGTTTGGTTAGAATGAAGAAGAATCTCGCCTCGACCTCGTGAGGTATGTTTCGATGATCGACATTATCGATGACAAAACTCTGGTCGAACGCTGCCGCGCCGGCGATGAGCAAGCGGCGCAGATTCTGTTCAATCGCTTCGTGGAACGTCTGCTAGTGTTGGCGCAACGCCGTATTGGGCATCGACTTGCGGGACGCGTCGATGCGGAAGACGTGGTGCAGTCGGTCTTTCGCACTTTCTTTTGCCGTCTGCGGGCCGATCAATTCACGTTTGCCGAACAAGACGATCTGTTCAAATTGCTGGTACGCATCACGGTCCACAAGACGTTACGGCAGATCGCGTTCCATCAGGCGGCCAAACGCGATGCCATGTTGGAAACGCCGCACGGTTCGACGACGCAAGAGCGGTTGCTAGCAGTCGTTGATGGTGAACCCACGCCGGAAGTGATCGTCGCGTTTACCGACTATTTGGAAAACTTTCTGGGCAAACTCTCCGAATTGGATCGACGGATTCTCGAATTGCGTTTGCAGGGGTACACCTCGGAAGAAATCGCTCAGCAACTGGGCACCTACGATCGCAAAGTCCGCCGGGTTCTCGATCGCATTCGCGCCATAGCCAGTCAAGAAGCGGCCAACGAAGACGCCTGATGGACACTGGGATTTGCTTGGTCGCTAGGCGAGCCGTCCGACGTACATCGGCGGAGGTTCGCTAATCCCCCGACGACTGGTTGAAAAACCACCCGACGACTGACGCCGTTGGCTCCAAGGATTGTTGCGCGGTAATAGGCCAGTCCGCGGGTGTTCGATACGGTCCCGACGACTGGCGTCGTCGGCTCGGACGCTCTGTTTGGGCGAGTCGTCGACATGAATCGACGAAGCGTTGCCGCAGTGCCCGGCCCGGCACCGCATCGCAGCAGAAGTAGAAGAAGAAATGGGCTTTTCCTTAGTTCCTGTCCGTCATTAGCTTCGCTTCTGTATAGACTAACAGTCTAGCGTTTCACGGCTGTCAGATCCTTGGGGGAGAACCTTCCGATGCGAGCTGCTCCCACTCTGTTCGCTTGGGTTGGTCTGGTGTTGGTCGGAGTCGGTTGGGAAAGCATCACCGTCGTGGCCCAACAGGCGGCCAATCGTCGGGATCGTCGCGACCCGGAATTGATCCTTGAAACCGGTTTTCGCAGTGGCCCTTGCGATGCGTTGTCGTTTGCTCAGGGAGATCGCTTCTTGCTGGCGGCCGGCGATGACAAAGTCGTTCGCAGTTGGCGCATCAACGCCCAGGGGATCGACACTACTTCCAGCCAAGTTTTTCGTTGGCCCAGTTGGCGCGAACAACGGGGGGCGATCTACGCGATGGCGTTGTCGCCGGACCCAGAGAATCGCTTGCTGGCGTTTGGCGGGCATGGGTTACGCATCAGCAGCGTCGTGGTCGTGGATCGGCTCACGGGAGAGTTGGTCGCGATGCATCATCCTACCGGAGTCGTGGAAGGCGGACGGATTGTCGATGACTACGTCGTGCGGTCGTTGGCGTTCCAGACTCACGGGGCGCGTGCCGGTCGATTGCTGGCCATGGGGCTGGAAGATGGCGGGGTCTGGGTCTGGGACATCGACCACCCCAAGAGCGTCCGCCGACTGGGCGGCCATGCCGACGACGAATTGGCCAAGGCGAAGGGCGACTTCGAGTTGTGCCGGGTCCGTTGGCTGGGCTTCCGCGATGCCTCCACGCTGTGGTCGTTGGCCGACGATGGCCGATTGTTGGCCTGGGATCTGACCGCGCCGGCCGGCACCCCGCCGAAGCAGGTGCTAGCGCTGACCGATCCGACCGGCAAACGCCTCCGCTTGCTGCGCGGCCAAGTCGATCTGCACCACGGTTGGTTGGTCGCGGCCGGGGTGCCTAATCGGCTGATCGTGCGCTCCTGGCAACGGCCCGATGACATCCGCGACCTCGAATTGCCGCCCCATCGCTTCGTGCGCAATCTCGCCTTGGCACCCAATGGCAAGCTGGCCGTGGCCGTGGGGGAAGTCCTCGAGGAGTCGAAATTCTATCTGGAAAAGGACGATGCGATCTATCTGATCGATCTGAACCGAGGTGCCACGAAACAACCGATCGCCTGGGAGCGTGGGCCGAAGACCTCTGGCCGGGTCGAGGCGTTTGCTTGGGATCGGGCCGGCCGTTTGGCCGTCGCGCTGGGAGAGCATCATTCAGTGGTGCTATTCCGCGACCTCGGCGAGCAGGCCAAGCCCTGGAGTACCGCTCTGGGACCGGGACGTAACGTCTGGGGGGTGTGTCTGTCGACCGATGGGCGTTACGTCGGCTTGCAGGAAGAACGCTTGGCCGTCCCGACCGATCCGAACGTCCGTGCCACTTGGGCGTTGCGGGCTTACGATCTGCGGTCGCGGAAGTTTGTCATTCCTCGGGTGCTGAAGGCCATCCAATGGCACGACACCCCGCGGGAACTGCCGGCCGAGATGGGCGGTTGGAAAGTCCAAGCCAAAGGCGGACCCTACGCTTGGCAAGTGACCTCGAAGTATGGGACTTGGGATCTGCCTTGGGTGGCTGGTCGCGATGGTGCGCCGCGATGCTGGGCGTTTCTGCGGCCCCAACCAGGACAGCCGGCAAAATTGCTGGTCGGCCATTACTGGGGCATGAGCATGTTCGACCTGACCGAGCAAGGACCGCGGCGATCGCAGATTTTCACCGGGCACGGCGGAGAAGTGATGTCGATCGCGGTGTCGGCCGATCAGACGTGGTGCGTGACTTCGGCCAACGATCAGACAGTCAACGCCTGGAGTCTGCAACCCTGGCCCAGTCAGCCGCAACTCGGAGCCGCCTTCCGAGCCGAGCAAGATCAACTCGTGGTGCAAACCGTCGATGTGGGAAGCCCTGCTTGGGAAGCCGGCTTAATGCCGAACGATCGCATCGTCCTGCTGGGGCGAGGGCGGGAGGTGGTCTTCAATCGCACGCCGTTGTACGGGGGCAAAACCGTTGGCTCTGCCCGCGATTGGGGCGAGCCGATGCAACGTACC
Organism: uncultured Gemmataceae bacterium; assembly: GCA_937949245.1. Classification (GTDB taxonomy): domain Bacteria; phylum Planctomycetota; class Planctomycetia; order Gemmatales; family Gemmataceae; genus CALEEC01. The sequence continues at coordinate 7,383 of CALEEC010000164.1, forward strand.
GAGCCTGGAACCATGCTGCACTTCGGTTTGCGGCGTGCCGGCGAGAAAGAGATCGTACAAGCGCAAAGCTCGGCACGACAACGGCCGTTGTGGCGTTGGTTCGGCACCACCGAAGAGCAGCCCCAGTGGATTCTTTGGATGTGGCGCGGCGGTTATTACGATACATCGATCAACGGCGACTCGTACATCGGTTGGCTGATCAATGACGAATCGCTCAGCAAATTGCCGCGGTTCGTCCCCGCCGAGAAACTCCGCTTGGTATTCCATCGCGAAGCGGTAATCAATCGTTTGCTCATCGACCGTCAGGTCGGCCCGGCATTGACTTTGGCGTTGGGTGAAAGCGGCTTGCCGAACTTCGAGAACGTGCTACCGCCGTTGGTCGAACTGCGGACCAATCGCGTGCAGATCCAACCCGGCGAACCGATCCTCGCGACACTGATGGCCGGCCGGGATGGCGAAAACCCGGATCGCCAACCGATGCGAGTCGAATTGTGGATCAACGACTTCCGCTTCGCCGTTTGGCAGCCCAACGGGATGCCGTTCCACAAGCAGGTGGAAATTCCCTCGCACGAGTTCCGTTCGGGAGCCAACACCCTGATTCTGCAATCGTTCAACCGGGTCGGCGGCCGCAGTGAAGTGACGCTGCAACTACGCTATCCCCGCCCGGAGAAAGCCGTTCGGCTGCACGGAGTGTTGATCGGCATCAACGACTACAGCCGAACCAGTGTGCCCAACCAGGCCGGCAAACGGGGGCCATTGTCGAATCTGCTCACCGCTCAGAACGATGCGTCTCGACTGCAACAGACGTGGAACCAACAACGGCCGGAACTCTTCGCACGCACCGATTTACGTCCCTTGTTGGGAGCGTCGGCCAGTCGGCAAGAGATCCTCGAGGCGCTCGATCGGCTTGCCCGTCGATCTGATCTGCACCCCGACGATCGCTTGGTGCTGATGTTCGCCGGCCACGGCACCTGGGTCGATGATCCGCAGCGCAAGGGGGAAAAACTGTTCGTCTTCTGCTGCCCCGAATTCGACCTGGATCATTGGCAAACGACCGGCATCAGCAGTCGGGAACTGTACGAAAAACTGGCCCAGATTCGTTGTCGCAAAATCGTGTTGTTGGACGCCTGCCATTCGGGGGAAGCGACGACCAATCCGGTGCGGGAACTGACGCCGGGGGGGCAAGGCCCCATCATCATGGCGGCCTGCGATCAGAAAGAGGAAGCCTTCGAGAACGCCAAACTGGGCCACGGTCTGTTCACCTATGCGCTGCTCGAAGCCTTGGGCGAACGGTTCGAGCAAGCTGACGTTAGCCGCGATGGGCAACTCGACGCCCGCGAACTGTTCGGCTACGTCCGCAAACGCATGCCGAGTTTGTTGGAAGAGATCGGCCGCGGCCGCCACGAGCAAAACCCCGTCGCTTTCCCCGCCGAGTTGCCGGACTTTGGCCTAGCGACCCGCAGCGCAAAGTAGGCCGACCCACCACGGCGGGCAAACCGCAGTGGACGTTCGCCCGTTGTGGTAGTCGCCCTAACGCATCTCCATTTCACGAGAGGCTGACGCCCCCCGCTCGGAAGGGCGCTTCCCGCTTCCCCGAGCGGCGGGCGTTAGCCCGCCGTGGTGGTCGTCTGCCGTGATAGTCGCGCATCCAATTGCTCAAGCGGAAAAATAGGCCGATTTCCGACTAGATTTTGCATACTCTGACAGAGACAATCGGAATATCTATCCCACGATCGGAGAACTAGCCATGACGCCCCATCGATCCCGCAGTGCCCGATCTTTGCTCTTACAGTTCGGCACGCTGATAGGTTGGAGCCTGTGTTGCGTGGCCGTAACGCGATCGGAAGCTCCCCCTGCTCCCCCTCCTACCGCTGCGGTGGTGCCGTATTACGACAACCTCGACGAAACCCTTAAGCAGGCCGGCGAGCAACTCGTCACGAAATTGCGCCAAAGGAACTATCAGAACGTCGGCGTGCTGAAATTCCTCGTTGCCACGGGGTCGGCCAAACCCAGCGATCGGGTCGGCGAATTGAATCAATCGCTGGCCAATCGGTTGTTGGTAGCCATGATCTTGGCCAACCCCGACGACAAACTGGGACTGCTGGTCGATCCGGCTCAAGCATTAGCCGCCAGCGGCAACACCAAAGCCAATCACACCACCCCGGAAGGCCGACGTGCATTTTTCATCAAGGATCAAAAATATCCCTTGGCCTGGGGCAAAGCCCAGGTGTCGGCCGATGCCTTCGTCACCGGCGTAGCGACGCTAGCCAAAGATCTGCGTTCGCTGACCCTCCGTCTGTCCGTGTTCGACAAAACCGGCCAGGTGATCGATCCGTTCATTCCCGAAATGACCGTCGCGGTCAATCCGCGGATCTTGGCCGAAGCGGGGGTGTCGTATCTGCTGACGCCCAAGCATGCGCCGGAACTGTTCCAAGCGACCGGTTCGCGAGGGTTGCCCAAGCACCTCGTCGGGCAAAAGATCGTCGATTCGTCCCCCGCGACCGAGGGGTTGCTCGGTTACGCCAGTACCGCGACCGATCCGCTTCCGCCCAGGAATCTGCCGAAAAACCTCGAAGTCGTGGCCGACTTCAAGCCGGAAACCAAATCTGCATCGACGCTCCCCGACGACAAAGGCACCGATAACCCGCCGATCCAACTGCGGATTCTCTACGACGGTAAACCGGTACGCAGTGTCCACCGTAAAGTCGAAGAACCCAAAGAGGGGACCAAAGTCGCCTTCGAGGTGATGAACGTCAGCAATCAGGTCTACGGCGTGGTTCTGAAGGTCAACGGCGAAAATACGCTGTTCCGCGAGAAGTTCGACTACTTCGACTGCCACAAGTGGATTCTGCAACCCGGGGAGAAAGTGTTGATCGAGGGCTTCCAAGAAGACTTCGTAAAAATGACGCCGTTCGAGGTGAAGTCTCCCGCGGAATCGATCGATGAGGAGATTCACTACGGGCCGAACGTCGGCTTGTTCCAGTTGGCCGCGTTTCCGGGGCGGATGGTGGACCCAACGTCAATTGTTGCGAATCAGTCGAAGAAAGAAGAGAGCGAAAGTGTGGCCAGTCGGCCGGCGCAAATGTTGGCGTCGATCTCGCGGGGTTCGTTGCTCAGCCAGCGGTACAGCGTGCCGGGAACGCTCGACGCCTTGAAAGCCGACCTGCTGGGCCGCGAACAGCAAGATTCCGCTCGCAGCACCAGTCGCGGCTTAATCGGCAGAGCCAAGACCCAAGGAGAACGCGAAGTCGTCAAAGTCAAGTTCCAGGCCGACACCACCGTGCCGACCATGCTATTGACGATTCGCTACTACGAACCGAAAACCGATTGAGCGAGAATGGCTGGTTATCTCGCGGTTCGCCGGCATGGGAGGAAACTTTCCCGTGCCGGCACGCCGTGACGTGAAATCCGTCTCCTGATGGTCCGCGAACGGAGAAGCGAACCGTGATGCGATGGTTCTTTCTTGGCTGGACGTTGTGCAGCGTTCCGCTTAGTGGTTATGCCCAATCCAGCGAGCCGAACCTGACCTTGCAGGTCCGTGCCCTGCTACGGTCACGCTGCTTGGAATGTCACTCGGGGCTAGGCCGGAGTTCCTTGGCCATTCTCGATCACGGACAATTGCTCCGTAGCGATCGCCCGTTGCCGATCGTGCAACCGCGTAAGCCGGAAGCCTCGTTGTTGCTAGATCTTGTTGCCGAAGGATCGATGCCCCCCGGGATCAAGCCGAAACTGACGGCGGACGAAGTGGCCCTGCTACGCAACTGGATTCGCAGGGGAGCCGCCAGCTTTCCCAAGGAGTTCGGCGAACGCTTTGTCTTCGAGACGATCCTTCAGGATATGAAATCGGTGACCTTCGCCGATCGCAAATGGATGCGCTACGTCAGTTTCGCGCATCTGATCGGCGACACACCGCAGGATCTTGGCCGACTCACCGAAGAAGTGGCGGCATTGCGCGAAGTGCTCAAGACTGTTTCCAAAGCGACCGGCGATCCGCTCAAGCCGATCGAAACTACAGGGACGCTCTTTCGGCTGAATTTGAAGGAGTTAGGGTGGGATGCCCAGCGCTTCCAACGAGTGCCGCCGCGTTCGCCCAAAGAATTCGAGAAGTGGAATCTGTTCGATCTGGTGCTGCTCGACTATCCGCAAGCGATGACCTACCCGGCGTCGCAATTGTACGATCAGGTGATGAGCGAAGTTCTGGTGCCGATGGACCAAGTCCGTCCCGTGGCGTACCTGCACGGCGATTGGCTGCGTTTGTACCTGAGCCATCAGACGGTGCGCGAGGAAATGGTCCGGTTGATCAAGTACACCCCGACGATCAAGCGCTCGCCGACCGACGAACCGGCCCCGCTGTTTCGACCGACCAAATTCGAGAGTCCCTTGCCGGTCGAACTGCCGGTGGGGTATCACTTCGATCAAGGCAAGCTGATACCGCCGATCGACAGTCCCGCGGTGCATACCTTTCCACTGAAAAAACCGCCGTTCGACGTCGAGTTTGAAATCGTTGATGCGGCCACTCGGCAGCCGCGGCGTCAGTTTACGCAGCGGCAGCGCTTTGCCTTTACCCTCAAGTCGAACCGCGATGTCTACGTCGAATTGTACTGGCAGGAAATCGGCGGAGGCCGACTACAATCGCTGGGCGATCCGCTGGTCAAAGCCTATCAACCGCGGTTGCTCGACAAGGTCCGCGATGAACGAGGGGTCGAGTCCGACCTGATGTTTAGCGACGACATCGGGACCGAACGACTAATCTTCTTTGCCAGCGACGAGAAATTTCCTCCCGGCGAATTGATTCGCTTTGATCATCCTACCGATCCGATCGAACGCTTGATTCACCCGCTGCCGTTGGAACGCAGTAGCGATGGCAAATATCACCTCAGTTGGGATCCCAATCGTATGGTCAAGCGGACGATTGAGTACACGATTGTTGAACGTCTCAAGAAATGACCTTGGCCAAAAGGCAATGGAGCAGCACAATAGTTAGCACCGCGAACGAGAAAAGCAAAGACGGCCGGGAAGGGAAGGGGAAAGCCCCCATCCGCAGCGGTCCACGGAGGCGAGGTGCTGCGTTGTTGTCTGCTGGTTCTGCTAGTTCTGCTGGGGCGTCGTTTCGTTTCACCGTCCGGCACACCGATGGCAAGGCGCGCTGGGGGCGGTTCGAGACGCCGCATGGCCCGGTGGATACACCGACCTTCATGCCAGTCGGCACGCAAGCGACAGTCAAAGGGTTGACGCCGGAGCAGTTGCGCTCGGTCGAGGCACACATCCTGTTGGGCAATACCTATCATTTGGCCTTGCGTCCGGGCGATGAACTGATCGCGTCGCTGGGCGGGTTGCACCGATTCATGGCCTGGGACGGCCCCATTTTGACCGACTCGGGGGGCTTTCAGGTCTTCAGTTTGGCCGACCTACGGCACATCGACGATCGTGCCGTGGTGTTCAAATCGCACATCGATGGAGCCATCCTCGAACTATCGCCCGAACGTGCGGTGGAAATTCAAGAGAACCTCGGTTCCGATATTGCGATGGTGCTGGACGAATGCCCCCCAGCGGATGCCGATGAAGCGCGGTTACGCCAAGCGGTTCGGCGGACCCTCATTTGGGCGGAACGCTGTCAGAAAGCCCATCGACGCCAAGACCAAGTGCAGTTTGCCATCGTGCAGGGAGCGACGAACTTGGCCCTCCGCGAACAGTGCGCCCGCGAGTTGGTCGCGATGGATTTCCCCGGCTACGCCTTGGGGGGCTTCAGTGTCGGCGAAAGTCCCGAAGCGATGCACGCCGCGTTGGAACCTTGTGCCGACATGCTCCCGCGCGACAAGCCGCGCTACCTGATGGGAGTGGGGCGGCCGGAAGATTTGTTAGCCGGTGTCGCGGCAGGGATCGACATGTTCGATTGCGTACTGCCGACGCGCAACGGTCGCAATGCCTCGGCTTTCACGATGGATGGGCCGGTAAAATTGCGCAACGCCTGTCATCGGCGAGATCCGCGGCCGTTAGAGTCCGATTGTCCTTGCTACACTTGTCGGACCTTCAGCCGAGCGTACCTGCATCATTTGTTCCACGCGGAAGAAATGTTGGGGCCGATCTTGGTATCCTTGCACAATGTAGCGTTTTATTTACGATTGATGGCGCAACTGCGGTCGGCCATCGCGGAGAGTCGGTGGGAAATGTTCCGTCAGGTCTGTCTTGCCCGTTGGCGTGCAACTACCTAGGATATCGCTTTCCCGATCGCGCTGCGGCTTTGTGAACTAGGGAACGTCGATGATCGCCGAGATGGTTGTATTTGCGCAAAATCCTCCCGGTGCTCAACCGGATATCTTTGCGACCTTGGCACCGCTGTTGGTCATGATGCTGGTGCTGTGGTTTCTGTTTATCGTGCCAGCACGCCGGCAGCGACGCGAACAGCAACAACGGATTGCTTCTTTGAAGAAAAATGATGAAGTCATCACCACCGCGGGCATTATCGGCCATGTGGTGTCCATTCGGCCGGAAATGAACGAGTTGGTGCTGAAGACCGACGACTCCGGCGGACGGATTCGCGTCTTGCTCAGTTCGGTAGCCCACATTGTGACGCCGAACTCTCCCCCGCCAGATGCCGACAAGAAATAATTCGCGCCGACGTCGGCAAGCGCCGCCGTCGGTTCGCGGCTCGGGGCTGCGGACTGGTAGCGCAACGAACTTGGCACAACGAACGATTGATGATCGAATTGGGAAACCAGAACTTGGTTTGGATACCCTCTAGCTTGAAGCGAACGGAACCATGCAACGGCCTTTCATCCGCGACACTTTGATCTGTTTGTTCCCGGTAGTCCTGGCTCTGATTGCCGTCATCAGCGCCTACAAGAAATACACCGAGGGGAGGGGCGGCTTCAAGCTCGGCGTCGACCTCGTCGGGGGAACCATCTTGGTGTACGAGGTCGATCAGGAACGCACCAAACTGGCCCAGAGCATTCAGCAGAGCGAAGACGGCAGCGGCGAGGGGACTTCCTCGGCGGATATTCCGATCGATCAATTGGCGGCTCGGCTCAAGCAGCGGATCGACCCGGCGGACCTACGCAACATCACGATTCGCCCCGTGGGCAAAACCCGGGTCGAAATCATTCTGCCCACTGGTGGAAGCAGTTATCAGGCCAACCTCGAAGGCAAGAAAGACTTGTCGTCGGAGGAAGTCGAAGAGATCAAACGTCTGATCTCGAACGTGGGGAGCTTGGAATTTCGCATCATCGCTTGCGATGAAGACGGCTGGGACCGCGAAGGGGTCCGAGCCGCGATGGATCTGATCGAACGCTCCAAGACTAACCCCGAATTGAAAAAGAAGTTCGAGGATGCCGCCCTGGCTGGATTACCTCCTCCTGCGCCCGAAGGCACCTTCGATGTCGGCGGCGCGCAAGTCCGCTATGCTTGGGTCGAACTGGGCAAGCAAGAGCGGCGGGACATGAACCTCGACAACGCCGCCGAGTTCCTATCGGCCGAAAATGCCGACACTTCAGGCAAAGGTCGGCCTCGCGACAACGTCACCTGGAACATCATGAAAGCCGCTCGCGAGAAAAACGAAGCTCATCGCTTCAGCGGCGAAGGGGGCGGTAAAGCGAGCAGTTACATCCTCTACAGCCGCGAGTTCAAAAGTCGCCGCGTCACCACCGACGACCGCGACAAGAAGTACGAATACTTCGTCCTGACTCGGGTGCCCGATGCCCACTTGCCCAACGTCGAACCGGTCAGCGGTTTGCGCGTCGATGGCAAAGACATCACCATCACCGCCTTCCCCGATCAAGACCGCGAATTGCGGCCGGCGGTCGGCTTCCGCTTCAATTCTTACGGCGGTCAGAAGTTTTACTCGATCACCAGCAAGAACCGTCCGCGGGGTTCGATCACCGGCCGATTGGGGATCGTGCTCGACGGGTACATCGTGTCGATGCCGACGTTGAACGAAGCGATCCGCGATCAAGGTCAGATCAGCGGTCGATTCACCAAGGAAGAAGTCGATCAGTTGGTGGCCATTCTGCGTGCCGGGGCCTTGCCCGCGACGCTCAATCCGGTGCCGGTCAGCGAAAACACCATCGGCCCGACGCTGGGGTTGGACACGATCAAAGCCGGCACCACGGCGGTCATCGCGGCCTTCATCGCCGTGTTGGTGTTCATGCTGTTCTACTACGAATTCGCCGGACTGGTCGCGTGTATCGCTCTGTTGGCCAACCTGTTGTTAACGGTCGGTTTCATGGTGGCCCTTAACGCGACGTTCACTTTGCCCGGGTTAGCGGGGTTGGTGTTGATGTTGGGTATGGCCGTCGATGCCAACGTGCTGATCTACGAACGATTGCGGGAGGAACGTGATCGCGGGGCCAGCATCGCTCAGGCGTTGCGCAACGGCTACGACCGCGCTTTTCCCACGATTATCGACACCCACTTGGCCAACATCTTCACCGCCATCGTCCTCTACTCCGTGGGCAACGACCAATTGAAGGGCTTCGGCGTCTCGCTGACGGTGGGCTTGGTGATCTCGTTGTTCACTTCGCTGTACATGACGCGATTGATCTTCGACTTCTGGTTGGCCAAAGGCCGACTGACCGAACTGCGGATGCGCCGCTTCTTCAGCCGACCGAACATCCAGTTCATGGCGCTACGCAAAGTGATGATGCCGATCACCGTGGTGCTAACGCTGATTGGATTGGGGCTATTCTTGTTCCGTGGCAAAGATGGTTTGAACGTCGATTTCATCGGGGGCACCGCGTATGGGGGCCAATTGGTCGAGCCGATCGACATTACTTCGCTGCGTGCGCAACTGAGCGAAGAGCGGCAGAAAAAGATGCTGCAAGTCGGCGACTTGAGAGAGATCGAAAGTAACACCTACGAAGTGACTTACGTCCTCGATGGCCGTAAAACCTCGCATGTGCTTCGGCTCTCGTCACCTCCCGAAGGCGATACGCCGGAAGCTCGCTTGGAGTCGCTGAAGGCCCGTCTGAGCAATTTACCGGACTGGTCGGTCGAACAGATCTTCCTCACCACTGATTCCGCTCTGGAAGGCAAGAGCCGCTTCTTCACGGTACGCACGACGGAACGGCAATCGGCAGTGGTGCAAGCGATCCTAACGCGGTTGTTCACCGATCCGAACACCGGAGAATCGATGCTGGTGTCGTCGCGGATGGCCTTCGCGCCGGGCAGCCAAGGCGAATGGACACTCGATTTCACCCAGCCGAAGAGCAACGAACCGGCATACACCTCGGTCAGTTTCGTCAAAACCTTGCTAGATCAAGAGTTCCTGGCCGCCTTCGCCAAGTCGAACCCTGAACTCGCGGCCGAGGGAGTGCAGTTGGTCGGTTCGTTGCAGCAGGAAAGCCCCACGGAACGCGGCCGCTTCGCCAAGATGACCGTGACCTTCCCAAGCGGCGTCACCAGCGAACAGGCGTCGGCCATCTTGGCGCGGGTGAAAACTTCCTTCGAGTTGATGCCACCTCCCGAACGCTTGGAAACCTTCGACGGCACCTTGGCCGCGGAAATGCGTTCCCGGGCGTTCTACGCCATCGTGGCCAGTTGGATCGTGATTCTGTTGTACCTGTGGTTCCGTTTCGGCAATTGGACCTTCGGCTTAGCCGCGGTGCTGTGTTTGATTCACGACCTGAGCTTTACCCTCGGTGCGATCGCGGTTTGCCACTACATCTACGATCTGCCGGGAATGGCCCAGTTGGGCATTCAGGACTTCAAGATCGACCTGCCGGCCGTCGCGGCGCTGTTGACGTTGGTAGGATACTCCGTCAACGATACGATTGTGGTGTTCGACCGGATTCGCGAAGTCCGCGGCAAAAATCCGCTGCTGACGCCGCAGATGATCAACGACAGCATCAACCAAACCCTCAGCCGAACGGTACTGGCGTCGTTGACCACCTTCCTGGTGGTGGCCGTACTCTACTGGTTAGGGGGCGACGGCGTTCACCTGTTCGCGTTCGTCATGGTGGTAGGGGTGCTGATCGGAACCTACTCGTCGATTTACATTGCCAGCCCGTTGCTGCTGATCTTGGGCGAAGGGACTCCGGCAACGGCGGCCCGACAATCGACCGAAGCGGAACGCGATGCGGCACGCTCCAAGGCCCAACAGAGCGACGACGCCGATGCCGAGGAGGACACCACCGACGAGGACAGCGATGCCGACGACGCTGCGGACGACGGCAGCGAGTCGAACAAAGCTGAGGCCGCAAAAACCGATACATCCAAGAGTTCCGACAGGCCTAAGTCGAAGAAGAAAAAGAAGAAGTAGCCGCGCGGTCCCTAATTCGGTCGATGCCCACGGGGCGACCAAGCGGTATCCGGCAGCGCGGGAGCGGCACCTTGGCGATCCTGCCTAAGAATCGCTCGCTGGGCCCGAAGGCGGGCCCCGACGCAACGTTCGATCGCTTTGCGGAACGTAGCGAAAGGTTCGACGAGGTTGGAGCCGTTGGGGCAGCTAGCGTGGGGCGTGCATGGATCGCATCACGGCGGAACGTCAGTTTCACGATCGTCAAGCCCGGCAACGCGAGCGGTCCTTTCAGCAAGCGTCGGGGGCGAGCCTGTGCTTCACCGATGCCGACTATCTGGATCATGAATCGTGGATTCGCCCCGCGTTCGCGGCTTTGGGACCGTTGGCCGGTCGGCGGGTGCTGGATTACGGCTGTGGTCACGGCATGGCGGCGGTGGTGTTGGCCCGTCAGGGAGCCTTGGTGACGGCCTTCGATTTGTCCGCCGGCTATGTCCGCGAGACGCTCCGTCGTGCCCAAGCCAATGGCGTGACACTTCAGGCTTGCACCGCGAATGCCGAGGCCTTGCCGTTCGCCGACGCATCGTTCGATCTGGTCTGGGGATCGGCGATTCTGCATCACCTCGATTTGCCCACCGCCCTACGCGAACTGCGCCGTGTGCTGACGCCTCAAGGCCGGGCCGTCTTCTGCGAACCATGGGGGGGCAATCCGTTTCTGGAATTCGCCCGTCGATCGCTGCCGTACCCCGGCAAACAGCGAACCGCCGACGAGCGGCCGTTGCGCCCCCGCGACTGGCACCTTATTCGCCGTTTCTTTCCCCAAGCCGAACTGCAAGGCTATCAACTCTTGGGGATGCTTCGCCGAGTTTGGAGTACCCGCGGCCGGGTTACGTGGTTGGAATCGCTCGACGGCTGGTTGCTGCGACGTTGGCCCCGTCTGAAAATTTGGTGCCGCTATGTGGTCTTGACTTTGCCGATGGCGTAAGATGGTGGAACAACTTCGAGTTTTTCACCCTTTGAGCGTCGCGGTATGTCCGCAGCGGGACCAATTCGAGCGCCCCAGGTGCCGAGCCTGCCTTCGGCCGCAGCATCGACATTAACGACGACCGCCGAGTCGGTGACGACGACGGCCGCAGGATCGGCAACGAATGCAGGCTCGACGACGGCTGCCCCAGGTTCGACGACCAATGCCGCAGGATCGACGATTCCGCATTTGGGGACGGCTGCTGTCGCGCCGCCGAAGCCCCAGTTCGCCTTGTCGGAGGGGGCCGGCTTGCTTGGTCTGCTGATGCTGGCCGTGGTCGGCGTGGGGGCATACTGGTACAGCCAAGGGGCGAGCCTGCGACCAACGGAACAGCATCCCGAGGCATTGCGAGCGTATCGCCTGGACTATGCGAAGGCTGATCGAGCCGAACTGTTGCAGTTGCCCGGAGTGGGACCACGCTTGGCCGACGGCATCTTGGCTTATCGGGCCGCCGGCTTCGATTTGAGCGAACCGGGGGCGTTACGCCAAGTTCGCGGCATTGGGCCGGCTCGGGCGGCTCGTCTGGACCCTGATTGGCTCTCCGAACTCGAAGGGGACGACCCCCAACGGTCGCGTCGCAAACCCACCGAACCGCCGGACTCGGCCTCGGGACGCTCAACGGCCCCCGCACCACCTTCCACTTCTGCAACGCCCGCGCCGCGATCTTCCAGCAGCAAAAGCAAAGCCGGCGCTTCCTCCTCGGTCATCGACCTGAACACGGCCAGCCTGGAAGAATTGCAGACCCTGCCGGGCATCGGCAAAGTCTTGGCCGAACGCATCGTCCAACGCCGCAACCAACGGCCGTTTGAGTCGGTAGACGATCTGCGCGGAGTGTACGGCATCGGTAGCAAACGCCTGGAGCAGCTTCGGCCGTTGGTGCAGGTGCAACCGTTGAAGCCGCTTCCGCCGCCCAAGCCGGTGCAGCCGTTGGTGCAAGTGCAGCCGTAACCGAAGTCGTTGCTGCTTTTCCTGTTGCAGGTGCAGTCTAAGATAAAAAGGGAGAGCGAAACTCGTTGCCTCGGACGGAGAAAGCATGGCGATGACCGAAAGCGACTGCTCGGAAGACGGATTTTGCACGATCGATGAAGCGATTGCCGAACTGAAAGCCGGGCGGATGATCGTCTTGGTGGACGACGAACACCGCGAAAACGAAGGCGACCTGGTGTTGCTCGCGGAGTTCGTGACACCGGAAGCGATCAACTTCATGATCCGCAAAGCGTGTGGCCGGCTATGTTTAGCGATGTCGTCACAGATTGCGGATCGGTTGGGGCTGGATCTGCTGCCCGGGGTGCATCTGGACCCTTCGGCGACCCCGTTCACCCACAACTTCGACGCCCGCTATGGCATCACCACGGGGATTTCGGCGTACGATCGGGCACGCACGATTCAGGTGTGCATTCAAGACACCGCTGGGCCGGCCGACTTGGTCCGCGATAAAGGGCATGTCGATGGTCTGCGTGCCCGCGATGGGGGGGTACTGGTTCGCGCGGGGCACACCGAAGGGAGCGTCGATCTGGCCAGACTGGCAGGCCATAAACCGGCCGCGGTCATCTGTGAGATTTTGCGGGAAGACGGCTACATGGCCCGCTTGCCGGATTTACGCGAATTTTGCAAGCAATACAACCTCAAGATGTGTACCATCGCCGATCTGATCAAGTATCGTCGGCAGCGGGAAAAATTGATCCGCCGAGAATTGTCGGTGAAATTGCCGACGGCGTATGGCGAATTCGATCTGTTCGCGTATTCATCAGTAGTGGATACAGAACTGCATCTGGCGTTGACGGTAGGAGGAATCGGCGTCGAGAGCAACGGCTATGTCCCGGAGCAGACCGAACCGGTGTTGGTGCGAGTGCATAGCGAATGTTTGACCGGCGACGTGTTCCATAGTCGGTTGTGCGACTGTGGCACACAACTGGATATGGCGTTGCAGCAGATCGTACATGCGGGGCGGGGAGTGTTGGTGTACATGCGTCAGGAAGGACGTGGCATCGGCTTGCTCCCCAAATTGCGGGCGTACAAACTCCAGCAGGAAGAGGGGTTGGACACAGTGGAAGCCAATCAGCGACTGGGCTATCCGCCGGACCTGCGGCATTATGGCATCGGAGCGCAGATTTTGCATGATCTGGGAGTGCGACAGATCCGTCTATTGACCAACAATCCGAAAAAAATCATCGGCCTGGACGGCTATGGCCTAACGATCGTCGAACGCGTCGAAATCCGTACTCCGCCCAATGCGAACAACAAGCGATATTTGCAGACCAAGAAAACGAAGTTGGGGCATTTGTTGGATGATTTGTGAGCTGGGGGCAGCGACCGGTGCTGGTGGGTCTGCAAGGCACTAGTCGCGGGAAATCCCCCATTGCTGAGTGGGTGGTCGAATCATAGCAATACAACGGGACCACACAACCGCGGAGCGATGGGGCGAGCGACTTTTATGGACGAGCATACACCGTCGGATAACCTCAGTCCGAAATTTCGGCGCGTGATTCTGAAATTGAGTGGCGAGGCGTTCGGCACTGGGGGCAAAAGCGGCATCAGCATCGACGAGACGTTGAACGTCGCACAGCAAGCGAAACGGATTGCCCAACGCGGGGTGCAACTATCGATTGTCGTTGGTGGGGGCAACATTCTTCGCGGGGCGCAGTTCGTGGTCGGCAGTGGCGAAGTCGTCAAGCCGGCCACGGCTCATTATATGGGCATGCTAGCGACCGTGATCAATGGTTTGGCGCTGCAAGAAGCGTTGGAAAGCCTGCGTTGTGAGACGCGGTTGATGACGGCGATTCGCATGGAAACCGTCGCCGAGCCGTACATCCGTCGCCGATGCCTGCGTCACTTGGAGAAAGGACGGATCGTCATCTTGGCCGGGGGAACCGGCAACCCGTTTGTGACCACCGATACCGCTGCGGCTCTCCGCGGTCGGGAATTGGAGGCCAACATCTTGTTGAAAGCCACCCGGGTGGATGGCGTTTACTCGGCCGATCCTGAGAAAAATCCGCACGCGGTGCGTTATGAGACATTGACCTATAGCCAGCTTTTACGGGACAATCTCAAGGTAATGGACGCTTCCGCGATCGATATGTGCCGCGACGCCAAATTACCGATCTTGGTGTTCAACTACAAACGAGAAGGAGCGATCGAACGGGCCATCGCGGGACATTCGATCGGCACCCTCGTTACGGCGGATGCCTAAGATCGTCGGTGACTTCCAAGTGGGATGCGTACGACTGTCCGTGCCAGCGACTTCCAAGTGGGATGCATAAGATCGTCCACGACTTCCGAATCGACTTTAACCCCAAGGGACGCCATGACCAGTGAAGAAATTTTGCTCGATGCTGAAGAACGGATGGAAAAGGCCCTGGAGGTGTTTCGCAACGAACTGAAGGGGCTACGCACCGGGCGGGCCAATCCGGCGTTGCTCGACTCGGTACGCGTCGATTACTACGGCTCGCCGACGCCGATCAAAAACATTGCTTCGATTAGTTCCCCCGACCCGCAGCAGTTGGTCATCAAACCGTTCAACGCCGCGGATCTGAAGGAAATCGAAAAGGCCATTCGCTCTAGCGACCTGGGGTTGGCTCCCAACAACGATGGCAAGGTCATCCGTTTGCAGATTCCGCCGATGTCCGGCGATCAACGCAAAAAGATGGTCACGCTCATCAAGAAATTGGCCGAGGAAGCGAAGGTGGCCAGCCGCAACATTCGCCGCGACGCCAACAAGCACTTCGACCAGTCTGAAAAGGATAAAATCCTCACCGAAGACGAACGCGACAAGGGCAAAGAAGAGGTCCAAGAACTGCTCAAAAGCTACGAAGCCAAGATCGACGACTTGGCCGACAAAAAATCGAAAGAAATCATGGAACAGTAAGCGAACCCCAAGAGCCGCTGCGACCTCGAACAGGGCGGGACGACACGATGCGAAGCTCCAGCGATCCATGGCGATAACTGGGCTGAATGCATACCTTGGAGAGAAGGTCGTCGATGTGGCTGCACTTTGCGAATGCTGACGTTTTGGCACGCTTCCTGCGCCAAACTCCGTTGTCCCGCGAATTGTTGCAAGCATCGGTACGTTGGGCCAACGCGGCTGATGGCTCGCTATGGCTTCAGGGGTTGCGGCGGTTAGCACCGGCAGACCTCCGGCGGCTGAGCGCTCATGCGATTCCGTCTTCAGAACAGGCCGCGACCTCCTTGCCCTGGCGTGACGCAGCCCATTGGGGCGAACTGCTCGCTCTGCGGCCTCAGCCTGGCGAACCGCCCCACAACCTGCCCCGAATCATCGAATCGACCCATCCCCGCCTCTTAGTGCAACTCGCCGATGAAGCCCAGCGTTTGGCCACACCGTTGAATGCTTTTCGTTGGACCGACGATTCCGGCAACTTCGGATACTTGCTCCGCGGCGACCGTATGGCGATCGCGCTGCAATTGCGCTTGGCCGAATGGCAGCAGCACGGCGAACCAATCTGCACGTTTGTGCGCCAAGCCGAGGGGCTGTGGGTCGAAGCGGGGTATCAGCATCCGTTCCCCGAAGCGATTCGGCCCCACGAAGATTGGTTGGTCGATCGCAACAGCCGATGGCGTCGCTTGCCCAAGCAGGGCTGGTTCGCGTTGGACCAGCCGCGAGCGTTTGTTTGGGAACAACCGGTCGCTTCGGCT
>CALEEC010000165.1 GCA_937949245.1 uncultured Gemmataceae bacterium
TTCAGGATCGCGATCCAGGCCGCAATCGGCGGGCGCATCATCGCGCGCGAGACGATCTCGGCACTCGCCAAGGACGTCACCGCCAAGTGCTACGGCGGGGACATCACCCGCAAGCGCAAACTCTGGGCCAAACAAGCCGCCGGCAAGAAACGCATGAAGCAGATCGGCCAAGTGGAGATTCCCCAAGAGGCGTTCATGGCCGTGCTGGAATCGGATGGGGAATAATCGCTTCGATCGATGCCAATTGGAGCGGGCACCGTGCAGCACAAGGACTCCCCCCTCGAACCGAACCCGCCTCCGTCGCCGGCCCCGACGGAACCGCTGCCCTGCCCCGTGCCTGCGCCTGCGTCCGCTGACCTGCACGCGACCACGGTCGATCTGATGCCGCTCGCGCTGCCTGCCGCTCGCACGCCGTCACCGTTGACGCCCCAAGCCCCGGCAACAGAAGCAGACACGCCCGAACCGCTCCCCCTGGATGAAGATGCTTCACTGACGCCGACCTCGCCGATACCGCTGGGGGACGACAGCTCCGCGCTGCCCCTGCCCCTGTTGGAGGATGCCTCCCCCGTGTCAGCCTCGCCGATGCCACTGGGGGGCGAGAACGCCTCGACCTGGACGATGTTCGCGGATGCTGCCCCGGCATCGAGCCGTTCCATGGACCACGCCCAGCCCATCGCCTTGCCGGGGGAATCTGGACCACCTGAAGGACCGTCGATCGCTTCTTCTCCCGCATCGGCTTCGCTGCTGACGCCGGCTTCGACCGCGGACGAATCGATCCGCATCTTCAGTGGCCCGGCCATTCGCCGAGCGATCGAAAGTGTGCTGATCTTTCTGTGCGTGGTCATCTTCCTGCGGACCATGGCCGTCGAACCGTTCGGCGTCCCGACTGGTAGCATGGCCGGCACCCTGACGGGCAATCACAAAGCCTGCGACTGTCCGCGTTGTGGGTATCATGTGATCGTCGGCGATCCGGGTACAGGGAGCGATAGCCGCCTCAGTGCCCAGGCTTACGCCAACGCTTCCTGTCCCAACTGTGGCATGCGGCCGTTACCCTTGGAATCGCAACCAGAAATTCAGGGGGATCGACTGTTGGTCGATAAGAACGTCTTTCAATTGCGCTCGCCGCATCGTTGGGAGATGGTCGTTTTCCGCTGCCCGGTGGATCTGAGCAAGCCCTACGTCAAGCGTGTGGTCGGCCTGCCAGGAGAACGCATCGCCATTCAAGAGGGAGACATCTACATCAATGGCACCTTGGCCCGCAAGAGCTGGCGAGATTGTGCCGAAATGCGGGTGCCGATCTGGGACCAAAACTTTGTGCCCCCCATGGGTTGGGCGGATCGTTGGGTGCCCTTGGCTAGCAACAAGAAACTCGCTACCGCCGAACCGCACCCGCTACGCGGAAGCGAATTGCATCTGCACGCCGACACCCAAGCCTACTGGATCACCTACCGCAACTGGTTACTTGACGAACGCAAAGAGGAAATCCTGCGCGATCAACTGGGCTACAACTCCGACCCGCGTAAACGCGTCGCTTTGAACCCGGTTCACGATTTTCTCGTCGAATTCGACTTGGTGCCGCAGGAAGGCAACGGCGTATTCTGCTGTCAATTGACGGACGGTCAAGACACGGTCACTGTCGAAGTGCCGATCGGCTCGGTCGGGGAAGCCCGATTGATTCTAGAGAAAGGCAGCACGCCGCGGGTCGTCTCGGGAGTCAAGCTAGAGATGGGCCGGCCCAGTCGGCTAGGCATGGCCTTTGTCGATCGCCGGGTCATGTGCCTACTGGACGGCAAGGAACTTTTTCCCGCGTATGACCTGCCGGCCGTCCCCCCTCGAGCGGAGGTGTCGCGGCCGATGCAACTGGGCCTTCGCAATGCCTCGGTGATCGTCCGCAATGTTCGGCTATTCCGCGACATTTACTATACCAGTTCCGGCCATAATGCCGTGCAGGGGGAATATCCCTTGGGGCCGAACGAATATTTTGTGCTGGGCGACAACAGCGCCAACTCCGACGATAGTCGTTGGTGGCGTATTGCCGGAGTGCCCGAAGAAGCGTTCATCGGCAAGCCGTTTCTGCTGCATCAGCCCAGCAAACGCGGCCGTTGGAAACTCTTCCCCGGTCAACGCGAACCGCTGGCAATTGATTGGGAACGCATCCGTTGGCTGCGTTGATCGCGGGGGGGAGGCCAACGCGGCAGAAATTTGGCCCGGCGAATCTTCCAACGCGGCAGAAATTCGGCCCGGCGAAACTCCCGGCTCGGCGCACTGCACGGCGAATTATTGCTCCCCTGGCTTCGATTGAGGAATGCAAATGTCGAATGATAGCCTGGCTGGCGCGAAGAAAAAGACCGATCTGCCCACCGAACACAAAGACAGCGTCCGCGACGCTGCTGAGACGGTGGTTTTCGTGGTCGTGTTGGTGTTGATGTTGAAACTCTTCGTCGCGGAAGCCTATGTTATCCCTACCGGTTCGATGGCCGAGACGCAGTTCGGCCATCATAAAAACGTCGTCTGCCGCGAGTGCGGCTATGCCTTTCGCGTCAACTGCTCCGACGAAGTCGAACCGCAGGTCGGCGGCCGAGTGGAAGTGACCGGCTACCATTGCCCCAATTGCCGTAAGGTTGTTCCCCAAGCCGACCGCGACAAAGGCGAGATTTCCGACGCACGCTCGGGGGATCGCGTTTTGGTCGCCAAGTTCCTCGATCACTCGGTCCATCGCTGGGATATTCCCGTGTTCAAGTTTGTCGATTCGATCAACACCCGGCAGGTGCAAAACTACATCAAACGCCTCATTGGCCTCCCCGGCGAGACGATCGGCATCTTGCAAGGCGATCTGTATGTGCATCCGAATTTGACTTACCCAGAAGATGCCCTCAGCGACGACGGCTTTCAATCGCCGTTGTATCCTCGGCCGTTGTATGCCAAGGATTTATGGCAATTGGAATACACCTACCCGCATGCTCCGATCGCTCGGCAAGCGTTCGAGAAAGGGGAGTTCCAGATCCTGCGTAAGCCGCCGGACAAGATCCTCGCGATGCGTCGCATTGTTTATGACAACGACTTCCAAGCCAAAAGCCTCGCCGGCAAACTCCGGCCGCGGTGGTTTCCCAGTGGCTCGACTAGTTGGCAAACCCAGCAGCAGCCCAATGGCTGGACGCTCGACGATGTGCGTGCCCCACGGTCGTTTCGAGCCACCGGTAACGAACTGGTTTGGCTGGACTATCAACATCTGGTGCCGGTCTGGAGCGCCTTGGAAGAAACCAAGCCCACCCTGATTCGCAACTTCACCGGCTACAACATGGCCGAGGAAACCCCGCGACGCAACAATCCCGACGATGCCCGCGAATGGGTGGCCGATCTGATGTTGGAATGCGAAGTGGAAATCGAGAATCTCGACTGCGAAATCCTCCTCGATCTGGCGCGTGGGCCGGATCGCTTCCAAGCCCGTTTTCGACCGCAAGCCGGCACCTGCGAATTGATTCGCACCGCCGTCAGCGATCAACCCTTCGCCACGACGACCGAAGCGATCCGCAAGCCGGGGAAGTATCGCTTGCGTTTCGCCAACTTCGATGAGAAGTTGACCGTCTGGGTCGATCGCAAAGTGCTGCCGTTCGGCTCCGAAGCGGAATACACTCCTCCGCAACTGCCCCGACCTGCGGTGGGGGAAATCCCGTTGCTGCCGCACCAGATTATGCCGGTGAAGGAAAACGACGAAGATCGTCCGGCGCGAATCGGCCTGCGTGGCGCGGTCACGGTTCGCAAGATCCAACTGTGGCGGGACACCTACTACCTCAATCAGCAAGGCGTTCTCGACACCTACTATGTGCAGCCAGGCCATTATCTTTGCTTGGGCGACAACAGTGCCAAAAGCTACGACGGCCGTTCTTGGGGCACTGTGCCACAACGACTGATGCTGGGCCGAGCTTTGCTGGTTTACTTCCCCTTAGGACGCATCGGCGTCATTGAGTGATGCTCGCGCTCCTTCCGAGCGGCGGGCTAACGCCCGCCGGGCAATGCGCCGAGCAACGCGCGTGCCACAACCTCCCCCGATGGGGGCGTCCCTGTGTCAACTCAACGCGAATCGTTGGGTTTCGGTTTATTCGCGTCGATCAGGCGGCGTAACGACTGACGCTGGGCGGGGCTAAGGTGCGGGTTGTCGATTAGTTCCGCGGCCAAGTCGGCTTGGTCGCCCCGCCGTAAATTCTCGATCCAGAAGACGACACGTCGCAAATCGGCGTCGCTGCCGGAGTTGGCCAAGTCCAACAGTTTGCGTTGGCCCGACCGACCGGTACGTTCCAGTGCCCGCAATAGGCCATCGGTCAAAGCCCGATCTTGATTTTCGTCGAAACGCAGAGCGTTGATCAAGACCTCCCCCGCCGTGGGCGCTTGCAGGCGTCCGATGGCCAACGCCACGGCTCGGCGGACGGCGTATTCAGGATCGCCGAGGATTTTCAACAAATGCTCGTGCGTCTCGGCATCTGGCACAGGCGATTGCCGGGCCAAGACTTCGACCGCGGCGCGGCGGATATCGCTAAGCCCGCCATGAGCCGACTTGCGGATCGCGTCGCGGACCTCGTCATTCCACGCCGATGCTAGCACCCAGACAGCGGCCAATTGCACCGGCAACGGAGTTTCAGGATCGGCCAAAGCCTTCATCAGCAGCGGACGCACCTTCGCTGCGCGTCGAGTCAGTTCGGCGATGGCCCAGAAACGGTCGGTGAGATCGTCGCGGTTCAACTCGGCGAGCAATTCTTCGTCGGTGCGTGCGGGGATTTTGGCCCAAGCATCGGGCGAACGCAACGGCAGGGCCGGGGTTTCTTCGTCGGCCGCGGGAATTTTGCCACCAGCCCAACGCAGGCGCAGCAGCAATCCCTTGGCCGGGGCATTGTCGGCAGTCGCTTTCCAACTTCCGGCTAAGTACAATGCTCCGTCCGGCCCCACGGCCAAGCTGGAAGGTTGGAACCGCGTATCATCGCGACGCAGCAAATCGAATTCCTGGGTCACGCTAAACGTCGCGCCTTTGGGGTAGAGTTTGCGTGCTTTGACGCGGTCGGCCTCGGCGACCAGCAACCAACCGCGATAGTATTCTGGCCAACGCGCATCGCTGTAGAAACCAACGGCCCGGATCGGCCCGGCCTTCACCTCGGCAACAGGTTCGGAATAGTACAGCGGCAATGGCCCCCAGATGGGCCGCAAACTCCCGCGGTTCGGCTCGTCGGCATCGCTACGCCAAGCGTAGTCGGCGTCTTCGAAGATTTGCAGCAGTCGGCCTGTCTCGCCCCCTGAGTCCCTGGACAACGTATCGCCGAGGAAACCTAGCCCCGATTCGTCGAAGCAGACGGCCGTGGGGGTTCGCAATCCCGCCGTGAACAACTGCACCTGCGTTCCATCGGGCCGACAACGAAAGACGGCTGCGCAATGCTCGACCTTGGCCGACGATTGATCGGCACCTTGCACCAGGTGCGTTCCTGCCGACGCACTCACATACAGCCAACCATCAGGTCCGATCGACAGACCAACAACGCCTCCGCGCTGCTGGGAAGCGAAGCCCCGCAGAATCACTTCACTGCGATCGAATTGGCCAAGGCGGTAGCGGCGCACCTCGCTGGCCGTCGCGACATACAGGCGGTCGAGGTCCAAGCATAGCGCGGTCGGTTGACATTGCGGCAGGTCTACTTGGCCGATCGCTTCGAGTTGCGGTTGGGTAGCATGTAAAACCGCTTGGCGAAGCGTGTTGCCTTCCAGCCACCAGAGTTTGCCATCGACAGCGAAGTGGAGCGCTCGGGGGGCGTCGGCCAACGCGGCGTGGACGATCTCGGCACGGAACCCCTCGGGAGCGAAAAAGCCTTTCAAGCGGGCATCGTCACTTCCCTGATCGATCAGCCGAAATCCTTCGGGCACGGGAGGCTTCAGCGGCATTGGCTCTTCCCCAGCTATGCCGCTGCTCATCATTGTTCCCCATGTCAGCAGACCAGCGTACATCCACCGTTTCATAAGTCGATTCCTGTTGTTCAGACGAAGCCTATCGGAGAGAGCCGCGCTCCCATGTCCCTTAATACCCTTTCTCGGTAGCATATTCCGCGAGACTGCTTTTTCGACGCAGCAACAGCGAGGATAGTTTCATGCGAACGGCCTTGATGATTATCGGGTTTGGCCTGCTCGGCGGGAGTCTGACGCCCAGGGCGGAAGCCTTGCCGGGGCTGACCCCCGCGGAAATCGCTGCTGGCAAATTGGCTCTGTTCGATGGCGAAACCACCTTCGGTTGGCGCACCGCAGGCAAAGTCACGGTCGATCAAGGCGTGCTAGTACTGGATGCCCGCGAACAGGAAGCGAGCATCACTTCGACCACGACCTTCAGCGCTTACCAACTTCGCATCGAGTCGGCCCCCAACTCGACGGCCAAACTGCTGCGTTTCTCAGCCGGGACTTTAGCAACGCCGCGCCTGTTGCAGGTCTCGCAATCGCCAACGGTCTGGCAAATCGATTCGCAAGATTGGCAGCACCAACCTGGCCCCATCCAACTGCGGGTTCCCCCCGGCGAAGTTGCTCGGCTGCAAGCGATCACCCTGACTCCGATGGCACTACGGCCGTTGTTCAATGGCCGAAACCTCGACGGCTGGAAAGAGTTTCCCGGGCGGAAATCGAAATTCACCGTCACGCCGGAAGGCTGGCTCCAGGTGCAAGACGGCCCCGGAGACTTAGCTACCCTCGAACAGTTTGACAACTTCCTGTTCCAAGTGCAATGCATCAGCCACGGCAAGCACCTCAACAGCGGCATCTTCTTTCGCTGTTTGCCTAACGAATACCAACAGGGCTACGAAGCACAGATCCGCAACGAATGGCAAGGCGACGATCGGAGCAAGCCGGTAGACTTTGGCACCGGCGCGATCTATCGCCGACAACCGGCGCGTAAGGTGGTTTCGACCGATCGCGAGTGGTTTACCTTGACGATCGTGGCGTTCGGCAATCACCTAGCCACTTGGGTCAACGGCTATCAGGTGACCGATTTCACTGATGACCGCCCTGCGGCAGACAATGCCCGCAAAGGCGCAAAGACCAGTGCCGGCACCATTTCGATTCAGGGACACGATCCGACAACGCACCTTAGTTTCCGCCGGTTGCAAATTCAGCCGTATCCGAAGACCACGCCCCCGGCCTCGCCGAACCACGAACGCCCGCACTGAATTTGCCTTCCCCTCCGCCGCGGCGCGGCCATGGTTCCGCGGACAAACGAATGCACAAGGTGGGTGGAACCATGAGGGCGTTCGGATTCCATACCCCCCAACGGTGGCATTTCGGAAACAATCTGCCTGATGCCCGGCGTGTATTGCTTTTTTCGCATGCTCTGCCAACTTTTTGCCTGTTCGGGAACGGATCTCTGCCCCATCTTTTCGTTCTTTTGCAAAAAATCGGCATTCTCCGACCGCATCCGCGTTGGGTTCTGCATACCCAATTGACCCTCCCACGATTCCGGGAGCCATGATGCAAGGAGTTTGGATCATCGCTCTGAGATTTCAGAGCTGCCGCTACTCTCGGAGACGCTCGGCGATCCCCTCGGCAAGCCTAACGATGACGACCGAGCTTTAGTGGTGCGTCTCGCAATAACCGCCCTCCTGTAAGAACCGCGTGGATCGCTGCTTCGTCGTGGCTCCTCGACCGGAAAGGTCACTCTTGTTTTGCTCCTTTGATCCTTGGTTGTAAGTGAAGGAGTCCCTATGCGCAAGCGCTCTGTACGTCCCCTCTCGACGCACTCTTCGTGGTACGCCTTGGAATCGCGATTGGTGCCCGCGGTGACTTTCACCGAAGCGACGTCTACGACAATACTTGGCATCACGCCGACCCGCGATGCGTTCCGCACGCTCTTGGGGGGCCCAGTTACTCCGACGGACCCGACCACCGGCAACTTCGGGAACGTCCGCCGAGAAATTGACTGGGACAGTGTGCCCAACACGGAAGCTTCTCCCAATTTGTTGCCCGGCGATTACTTCAACACCACCTCCGCACGGGGCGTGGTCTTGTCCACCCCCGGCACGGGCTTTCTGGTCAGCGCCGACACCCCGAATGAGAATTTTAAAGACATCGAGGCAAGTTATGCTTCTCAATTCTCTCCCTTTTCCACCAGCCGGCTCTTCACCGCCAAGGGCAGCAACATCATCGACGTGACCTTCTTCGTCCCCGGCACGAAGACGCAAGCGACCGTGCTTGGTTTCGGGGCCATGTTCGTGGACGTCGATGTGGCCGGCAGCACCAAAATGGAAGCATTCGACACCGCCGGCAATCTGATCGCGTCGCGGGACGTGTTGCATACCTTCGGCACGCAGACCTACTCGTTTTTGGGCATCTCGGTTGCTCCTGGTGACGCGCCGATTGCCAAAGTGCGGATCACCTCGGGATACGGTACGTTGGGCAGCGGCAATTTCGACATCACGACTAACCCCGCAGGCACCGATTTGGTCGTGCTGGACGACTTCATCTACAGCGAACCGGTGGCCATCCCCAACCCGACGTTCTCTGGGAAGGTGTTCAACGATTTTGACGGCAATGGCAAGCAAGACACCAACGAACCAGTGTTGCCGAACATTACCGTTTTCCTCGATGGCAACGGCAATGGGAAGTTGGACCCAGGCGAAGTGTCGGCTGTCACCGACTCTAAGGGCCAATACACCCTGACCGCCCCGACGCAATCGGGCACCTTCACGGTAGTGTACGAACCGCCGGTCAACATCACCGTCACCACCCCGCTGCCGACTCCCGTGACAGCCATGCCGGGTCAGGACTACACCAACATCGATTTCGGCTTGCGTTTGACGCCGCAACCGTTTGCTGTCGGCCCAGGTTCGAGTACGGCTTCCACGGCGAAAATCTTCAACTCGGACGGCACCGTGAAAGCAACCCTCACGCCGTTTACTCCCACCTTCACCGGCGGCGTCCGCGTCGCGATGGGAGATGTCAACGGCGACGGCATCTTGGATGTCGCCGTCGGAACTGGGCCGGGCGCTTCCACGCAAGTGACCATCTTCGACGGGGCCAACTCGAAGATCCTCTTCAGCATTGCTCCGTTTGAAGCCTCCTTCAAGGGCGGTGTCTTTGTCGCTCTGGGCGACCTCAACGGGGACGGCTTGGCGGACCTAGCGATCAGTCCCGATGAAGGGGGTGGCCCCCGGGTTCGGCTGTTCGATGCGGCCAACAAGTTCTCTCAGATCAACGACTTCTTCGGCATCGAAGATCCGAACTTCTTCGGTGGGGTGCGAATCGCTATCGCGGACCTCGACGGCGACCAGATCGGAGATCTGTTGGTTGCTGCGGGCTTCGGAGGTGGTCCCCGCTTGGCCGGCTTCGCTGGGGCCACCATCAGCAAGAATGGTCCCAACGGGCTGCCGCCCAAGCTGTTCAACGATTTCTTCGTCTTCGAGCAAACCTTGCGTAACGGCGTGTTCATCGCCGCTGGAGACATCGACGGAGATGGCTTCGCCGACGTGGTCGCGGGAGGTGGCCCCGGAGGCGGCCCGCGGGTATTCGTGGTCGATGGCAAAGACCTTGTCACCAGCAGCGGCAAGACAATCACTCCCGTGGCCAACTTCTTTGCCGACGATCCCAACCTGCGTGGTGGAGTGCGCGTCGCTGTCAAGAACCTCGACGGCGATGCCAATTGGGATATCATCACCGGTTCCGGGGACGATGAACCTGCTCGCGTACTGACCTTCTCCGGCGATAGCTTGCCGTTGAGCGGTCTAGGCACTCCGGTGTTGTCTCTGTCTCCGTTTAGCGGAGCGATGAACGGCGTGTTCGTCGGCTAAGGTCGTGGATTGCTCCTGACGGCCGTTCTCTCTTGCGAGCATGACCACGGTCATCGCGACTGGCAAATGAGAGATCGGCCAAGGCTTATGCAGACCGGTTCGTTCTCCAGGAGCATTCATACGCTCCTGGAGAACAACTCTTGCAGCGACGATGCGTCCAACACGCGTTCGCCAAACGCTTCCAACGCTGGGCCGGTGAGCGATTCCAACTGCTGCCGTTGCTCTTGGCTCAACACTCCAAACCGACGTTCCAGCAACTTGAC
>CALEEC010000166.1 GCA_937949245.1 uncultured Gemmataceae bacterium
CGGATACACCCAAGCCCGCGGCCCGATACGGATTTCGCTGAAATATCCGCTGGATTTCCCGCTACCGGCCAACGCTCCGCTGCAGGAAGACCAACTGCCCCCGGTCGAGTTGGCCATGCGTCGCTTGAAGCAGCAGATCGAAGCCGTCACTAGCATTGCCCAAGGACAACCTCCCGCACTGGAAATTCAGCTTCAGCCGTTGCCCTGGAGAGATTTCCATCGACAAGTCCACATCGAGCAGAACTTCGATTTGGCCTACGACTACTTCGATTACAGGAACGATCTTTTCTGGCTGCACCCGTTATTGGACCCTAATGCCGCGAAACTCGGTGGCCGTAACTACATGGGTTACCTTGCCGAGGGGACATCGTTCGAGGAAAAGGATCGTCGGTTGTTGCAGACGATGACCGAGGTGCGTTCGCACCGCGATTTCAAGACGCACCTGCTACCGAAGATGCACGAATTGCATCGCTCGTTCATCGACCGCATGCCGTTCATTCCGCTGTGGCAGTTGCAGCATCATATCGTGATTCACAACGCGGTCGACTTGCGTGCCAACGAGAGGGGAGTGCCCCTGCCCGCAACTCAGCTCGACCCAACACGCTTGCTAGCGACCGTCGAACATTGGCGGTTACGCTGACATGCGGCAAACAGCGACGACTTGCTATTGTCGTCAGTGTCTTTGTCCATGGATGTCGCTGGCTCGTTCTTTCGGGGAGTAAGAAGCTTCTCCCCAAACTGAGCGGCGGGTGTCAGCCCGCCATGTTGAGGACGCCGTGCAAAAACATCCACGGGGGGCTAATGCCCCCGCTCGGATCGGAGAATAGCACTTCAGCGAACCTAAGCCGCCGCTGCTATTTTCTTTCCCTCGCCCCATCACTGCGATATACTCGATGCAAGGATAGTCCACGCGAATTTCCTGCGAAGGAAAGATAGCTCTCGCCAATTTCCTGAGCGTATTTTGGAATAGACTCATGCCTACGTTTCACTTCGCCGTTGCCCTGCTGTTACTGGGAGTTCCTGCGGTGGCTCATGCGGTGCAACCGCCGCAGTCGGCCGAGACAAGCGAACACCAGACCAGTTTGGCCGAGTGCGAAAAACTTTTGCGCGACAGCAACTTGCCGACCGACGCCGAAGGACTATTGCAATTTTTCCGCAAACGCACCTTGGCGGAAGTCGATCGCGGCAAAATCGAAACCGCTCTAAAAGAGTTAGGCTCGCCTGATTTCGACGTGCGGGAGAAAGCCTCGGAAATTCTGTCCAACGCGGGGTTGGCTGCGATTCCGCTACTGCGGCAGGCATCCCGCAGCGATGATTACGAAGTCGCGCGACGCGCCGATCGTTGCCTGAACACCATCGCCCAAGATGCCGACCCGCTGCGGATGGGGGCCGCGGCACGAGTCTTGGCCGCCACCCGGCATCCGCAGACCGTGCCGACGTTGTGGGCTTACTGTCCCATGAGTAGTGAGGATGAACCTCTGGTCGATGGCATTGTCACCGCTCTGACGGAATTCACCCGCGCCCAGGGGAAAGCCGATCCGCTCTTGTTGGCCGGCTTGCAAGATCCCCACCCGGCGCGTCGTACTTTGGCCGTTCGCGTGTTGGGACCATTCCCCGCCTACCGTGAAGCAATCCGACAAAAATTCATCGATGCCGATGTGAAAGTTCGTTTCGTCGCCGCTTCCACGTTGCTGCGGGCCGAAGATCCTACCGCAGTACCGGTGCTGCTGACTTTGCTGACCGAGGGGCCAAGCGAATACGCCTTTTTGGCCGAAGATCTGCTGTGCCAGTTACTGGGCGATCAACCGCCGCCGATGACCCTGTCGGCCGCCGACGAAACCACCCGCCGGAAATGCCGTACCGCTTGGGAACAATGGTGGAAAGACCACAGCGCCGGCATCGATCTGGGCCGGATCAATCGTGCCGAAGCTCTCAAAGGGCTGACGTTGATCATCGAAGTCGATAACAACGGAGGCTTCAACGGTTCCGCAGGGCGCATCTGGGAGTGTGGCCCCGATGGCAAACAACGTTGGGAAATCACCGC
This sequence comes from uncultured Gemmataceae bacterium, assembly GCA_937949245.1. GTDB lineage: Bacteria > Planctomycetota > Planctomycetia > Gemmatales > Gemmataceae > CALEEC01. The sequence continues at coordinate 2,045 of CALEEC010000166.1, forward strand.
GGTCGGTGGGCCGGTCGATGTGCAGGTACTCCCCGGAGGCAAACTGCTGATTGCCGAGTACTACAACAACCGTGTCACGGAACGCGATCGCAGCGGCAAAGTGCTGTGGGAGAGTCCGCGGTTACCGAACAACCCGGTCAGTTGCCAACGCTTGCCCAACGGCAACACTTTGATCGGCACCATGAGCGAAATCATCGAACTGACGCGGGACGGCAAACGCGTAGGCAACTACCCTAAGCCGACCAGCACGCTGTACCAAGTGGTTCGTGCCCGCAATGGGCATACCTTCTACCTCAGCAACAATCAGGTGGTCGAACTTGATGTCGCCGGTAAGGAAATGCGTCGCGTCTCGGTCGGCCATACCTCCGGCTGGGCCGGGCTGGAATTATTGCCCAACGGCCATTTCCTAATTTCGTATTATGTCGCGGGGAACAAGATTGCCGAAATCGATGGCACGGGCAAAGTCGTTTGGGAGATGCACGCACCCACCGCGAGCCGAACCCAGAAACTGCGCAACGGCAACATTCTGGTCGCGGGGGGCAACCATATGTACGTTGCCGAGTACGATCGAAACAAAAAGGAGGTCTGGCGGGTAGCAACCGTAGGCCGACCATTTTCGGTGCGGCGCTATTGATTGATGGGTCCGGTGAAACCCGCGGCGGGATCGCTTTCGTCCGGCGTCGAATAGGCCGATCGTTTTCGGCACGGCGGCAGTGATGCCGCTGCTTCCTCCCGGCCCGTGTGCTGCTTGCCCAGCAAACGCTCGGCTACCATCGTCGGGCGAGAGTGTGGATTCTGGAGTGCCCCCTTACGGATGATGCTGTCTTCCAAACTTCGCGAACAACCGTTGGCCACCGCGATTGCCGCCCAAAGTGCCGCCGTGCAAGCCCAACCGAACGATCTGGCAGGGCGGTTGCTGTTGGCCGAACTACACACCTTCGCCGGCCAATGGGCTGACGCCGAAGCCGAATTGGCTCACCTCCCCGGCGATGATCCGAGTTGGCAGCCTTTCGTGGAACACTATCGCTCGATCCTCCGGGCCGAGCAACATCGGCAACGGCTCTTCCACGCGAACGACGAACCGAGCCTGATCATCGCACCGAACGAAGAATTGCAAGCGCGTCTGCAAGCTCTCCGGGCTTGGCAGCAGGGCGATTCCCAAGGCGTGATCGACGCGCTGGATTATGCCGAGTCGTTGGCGGAGTGGCTCTACGGTCACGTCAACGGTCGCGAGTTCGACGGTCTACGCGATGCCGATGAACTGTACGCCACGACCTTGGAAGTCTTTCTCGCCGGCGAGTGTGTCTGGCTACCGTTGAGCGAAATTTGGTCGCTGCGCTTGCTGCCTAGGACCACACTCTGGGAAGAAATGTACCGCCAGGCCGAAGTGACTCTCCGGGATCGTTCGACGCTGACCGTCGTTCTGCCCACACGTTATATCGATTCGCACACCCACGCCGAAGCGGAAATTCAATGGGGACTCGATGCCGACTGGACCGACGAACATGGCCCCATCCGCGGCTGGGGCGCGCGGCTATGGCTCATCGATGACGAAGAACTGACCCTTAGAGACTTTGAACAACTGGACATACGCCAACGCGGATTTTAAGCGATGCGGAGCCTTGAATCCTCGTGGCGTCAGTAGTCGAACCACGATTTTTTTGGACCAGCAGACTCCCGGAACCGACCTCAGCCACCGGTGCTGCGGCTCTGCTCGAGGAAGATTCCGAGGCAGC
>CALEEC010000167.1 GCA_937949245.1 uncultured Gemmataceae bacterium
TTCGTGTTGCAGATGCACTTGCTTCGTGTCGCGGCTTTGATGGCTGCCGATTGGCCGCAGGAGAAGATCTTCACCCCGTCAATCCTCCATCCCGGTGGGGGACGCTTGGAAGCCAATCGCAAAGTGGCCGGCGAATGGGAAACCTTCCGCATGATCCGTAATGCCAACGGAACTTGGTCGTTTGCTGCCTACACCGGCTATCTCTGTGCCGAACAAGGTGGCGGTGGAACAGTCGTGGCCAATCGGGATGCCATCGGCCCTTGGGAAGAGTGGACCTTGGTTTGGCAACCGGGAGGCAAGGTGAGCTTGCGCAGCAAGGCCGGCTACTACCTATGTGCCGAGGAAGGTGGCACATCCGTCGTGGCCAACCGAACGGAAGCGCGGGAATGGGAGCAATTTATCCTGCGTACTCAGGACACTCCCGACGGAAAGACCTGCACAATTGAAACTTGGGAAGGACGGTTCTTGTCGGCACAACCCGAATGAAACTCGAGTGTAAGAGCAGTTGCTGATGCCGTGTCAGAATTGCGAGGGGGTCCGCATGAGGTAGGAACCCCTCGTAGCATCTCAGCGAACCATCATTCAGTAGATCATTTCCCCGAACTCAGCATGCATATTCGTCGGACACGGCTCGTTCTGAGGAACCGTGGCCGACGTATTGTTCTCTAGACGACTGCAGTCGGTTGCGGGCGATCGAGCATCTTGCGAATCTGTCGGGTAATCTCTGCAAAAATCACTACAGAGAAGGTGCCCGCAGCGATCATCAACCAGGTCATCAGGCCAATCGGACGTACTTGGAAGACTTCTCCGCCAAAGTTCACGATCAAGGCCTGAACCACCAGAATCAACGTGGAGATGAATAGGAACATTCGATTTTCCAGCAATCCCTTAAAGCCCGACATGTCCGTGGTCAACGAACGGCAGTTGATCTGGTTCCACACCTGGAACAATACATACATGGTGAAAAATACGGTCAACTGATAAACCGTAAACAACTCAAACTTCTCGGACCACTGATAGCCTCCATCCGGTCCATCTGCAGGGCCAGAGAACCACCCTGGGATCTTCGATCCATCAGCGGCGATCTTGGCTTGCATCCCGGCCAATAGACTTAACATCACCACCACGAAGAAAGTGCCCGTAGTCAAGATGGTGCCGAGCATTGCTGGCGTGACGATGCTTTCGTCTTTGCGTTTGGGTTTCATCCGCATGAGATTTTCTCGCGGCGGTTCGGAACAGAGGGCAATCGCCGCGAAGGTGTCCATGATGATGTTGATCCACAGAAATTGCAGTACCGTGAAAGGAGGCTCATCCATCCCGAGCAGAAATGGAGCCAGGAACGCGATCACCAAGGCACTGAAGTTGATCGTCAGTTGGAATTGCACGAAGCGTTGGATGTTCTCGTACAAAGCACGTCCCCAGTGGACCGCTTTGACGATCGTGGCAAACGAATCGTCCAGCAGTACGATCTTGCTGGCCTCCTTGGCTACCTCGGTGCCGGCGATCCCCATAGCCAAACCGACATCCGCTTTTTTCAACGAAGGTGCATCGTTGGTTCCATCGCCGGTCATGGCGACCACATGATTTTGCTCTTGCAACAGTTTGACCATGCGATACTTGTCGAGCGGACGAGCACGAGCGAGGATACGCAAACGCGGCATGATGGCTTTCAGTTGGTCGTCGCTCATTTCGTTGAACTGGGCACTAGTCAGGGCGACGGCATCGGTAATGTCGAGCAAACCGATTTCGCGGCCGATGGCACGAGCGGTTTCGATGTTGTCGCCGGTAATCATCTTGACCTCGATGCCCGCTTGTCGGCACTTTGCCACGGCGTCTTTGACATCGTCACGCAGAGGATCGCGGATCGCGACGAAACCGGCGAAGATCAACCCTTGTTCCAAACGATCGCGTTGTGCATGCAAGCTATCTTCATCGGTAGGCATGTCGTTGGGAAGATAAGTGTAGCCGAATGCCAAGGTACGCATGGCGTCCCCGGCCGCAGCTCGGACTTGTTCTTGGACTTTCGCTTTCGCTTCCGGCGTCCAGTCGCGTACCGTGCCATCGGCGGCTAGGTACTGATTGGTCTGTTCCAACAGAACTTCCGTCGCTCCCTTGACCAGTGTCACCAAGCGGTCCCCGTAGCGGATGACTGTCGTCATACGCTTTCGCTCGGAAGAAAAATGCATCTGATAGAGCGGCTCGAATTGATGCCGTAATTGGTCGAAGGAAATCCCCGCTTCGCGAAGCCATTGCAGCAGCGAGCCTTCGGTGGTGTTCCCCACGGTGATGACCTTGCCGTTTTTGACTTCCAAGTTGGCCGTGGAATTCACCGCGGCATTCAAAACAATCCAGTCGATGGGGGTGCCAGCACGCGGCCAGGGAACCTGAGCATCGGGTTGGGGCCATTGGTCGCTGCCGCGATCGAAGGTTTGTCCATCGAGTCCCAGACGAACCACCGTCATTTTGTTTTGCGTCAGAGTACCGGTTTTGTCGGAGCAGATGACCGTGGCAGAACCAATCGTCTCGCAGGCCACCAATTGACGTACGAGACTGTTGGCGCGGGTCATCTTCCGCATGGCTAAAGCA
>CALEEC010000168.1 GCA_937949245.1 uncultured Gemmataceae bacterium
TGGGCTGACCTTTCTTGCTTTGGATGGTGTCCAGCCAAATCATCATCGCCGGGTCGAGGGTAATCTCGTGCAGCAGCTGCCGGAAATTTCCGAGAGCATGACGATACAACAGATCATACTGTCCCAGCATATACCCCATATTCTGCACTTTCGCTTGGCTGGTAGCGAAGTGATTGTGCCAACATAGTGTCAGCTTTTCTTTGAGGGGGTGAGGCGTATACAACATGCGATACAACCACCACGCCTGACCTTGCGGGCCATTGTTGGTGCGTCGAATGCTTTTCGACAGTTCCAGGGTCGAGCGTTCAAACTCCGCAAGCCCGGGGCCGCCTTGGAGTAACTGATCGATGCACTTCTCGGGCCCGGCAGTTACTCCGGCTTGCAATTCCGCCCAAGTCGCGCCGAACGCTGCCCGGCGATACAGGTGACCGACTTTGCGCAAATCCCACGGCTGTTGGTTGGAAGGGCGATACGCTTCCCATGCCCAACGGGGGTCGATCGCATTGGCCATCGTCATGCTCCTGGTAAAACGGGGCGGTCATGGACCCGATTTCCATATCATGTCCCAATGAAAGGTTTTTGGCCGAAAATCGGCTTGGAATTTCAAGGTGCCTAAGCGATCGAGGTAGGCGAGGACTTCCTTCACTTGTCGGCGTGCCTCCTCGATGGGTACGGCTTGCTGGAGTACGGCTGCCGTTTCGAGTAGATCCGGCTGCGACCGCAGAAAGGCAGTGAGGCCCGTACTGTAGAATTGCATCTGCATCGTCGGGGACTGTGCCTTTTCCTGAGAGTGCGACTTCAGATAGTCGATCAGTTGCTGGCAAAACTCGATTGTGGAGCATACGAGAAATTGATCGTTCACCTGAGCATAACAGGGACTGAAGTTAAACCGTAAATCATCGGGATCACTCTCCAGGAAGGGCTTGTCTTCAGGAAAGCGATAGCCGACGATTTTAACCCCCTGATAGGTGACCTCTTGTAACTTCAATTGCGCCTGAGCACCTGCTAATAAAGCAGCAGAGCGTAGCAGGGCATCCATGGCTTTGGGGAATCGCGCATCTCGGTAAGCGGTGACAAACGCGAATGCCGGTATCCGTTGCTTCGGCTCAGTCTGGTAGCCGCATTTTTCTTGATGGGCCACGACCATGCGATGATACTTCCCCGCACCGCGCAGTAAATCGGGAAGCGTGGTGCCAGGTAAGAAACGAGATGCCTGTTTGGTTGCCGACTCAAAATCTTTGGCGGTACCTGCCGGCATCAACTTTTCTCGTAGATCATAGAGCGCACCGAGATCCCAATAGAACGAGTGACTGAAGATCACCTGCTTGGGCTCCAGCAGAGGCAACGACCCGGGTTCACCGGCACAGAAGGCCGCCATTTCGGGTTGCAGTCCCTCGCGGCCGGAAGGAAGCCGAATGGCCAGTTTCATCGTATCGCCACGATGAAAGAGACCGGCGGCAACGTAGTCATTTCGCCCCATGGCGTCGAGCCAACCGCCGAATAGCAGGGTCAACACCACGTCATTGCGGGGTTGCGCGAACAGATTCTTGCCGTCAGGACTCTGACGAAACGCGCCATAATTGCCATAGAGCCACACCAAGGGCTTGCCATCCGGTTCGCCCTCGGAAAGCAACCGCCGAGCTTGGGCAAGTTCCGGGGCAGACACAATCGACGGAAGCCCGGAATTGTTCTGTTTGTCCGTCGCATCGACGATCAAATCGATCCCCATCTTCAAAACGGTGTCTCGATTGCTCAACAACAAGATTTGATCGTGCTGTGCCAGATAGAATTCTGGTGCCACTTGATAGCCGACCACACCACGATGCGTTGCTTGTTTCCTAACCCATTTCGCCTCGTTGCGGCCGACTTCTTGTTCCAGAACCTGCAAGGCAAGATCCTTGAATTGGGCGAGGACGTTGGCATCGCGACCTTGAACTACCAGCAAGAATGGTCCCTCGTTCTGGGTATTGAACGCCAGAACGATTCCGTTGCCAGCAAGATCGTCGAGCAGTTTCGGCCAAGGTTTTCCTAGTTCGCGTTCGTAGTAGGCAATCAACTGTTGGAAACGACGCAAACTGATGGATTCCCAAATCTCTTGCAGGGCTTCGAGTTTTCGGAGTTGCTGATACAGCGGGTGATGGAGAAAAGTTTCCACCAAAAGACGTGGATTTTCTATCTTGAGGCAGAGATTCGCTTCCCGAGGCACCCATCGGAGCGGGTCGTTGCTCAGGGGGTCTGCCGCAAACAGTTTCCCCGCAGCGTACATAGGGGCAAGGATAGCCAGGACAACGACCCGATGCAAAAATGTTCCCCATCGCATGGCAAGGCACTCGCAAAAGAAGTGATGGGCCGACTCCATCGACTCACGCCAGTTATCGAGTGCTAGATGCTACCTGAGGACGAAGAGGGAGGTTTCAGAAAAGACGGGAGATTTCACCTTTCGTTGCAGATGGAACCAATGCCCACGGTGGCTTTTGTTTCAAGACACGGAGTTGCCTTCCCACAGTAACTGCCTTAGCTGGCTGAGGATGGGAGATTTTTTCAGCACTTGGATCCCCCGAGTCGAGAGGTTGTTGTACTGCAGATTCAACACCCGAAGCGTCTGCATGTGTGAGCAGACGCTGATGGTTTCGGCAGTCAAGTCGGTCAGATCATTCCACGCCAGATGCCATTCTTCCAGACTCTGCCAGTTCTCATTCTGCAAAAAGGCTAGCACGCCCAGATCGGTCATACTCCAGCCGTTGGTTTCAAGGATTTTTACACTCTCACCATAAGGAGAACTGGCGAGTATGCGTGCGACGCCGGCCCCGAAAATGTTTACCGCAACATACAATTTGCGGATCTGCAATAGGGCCGGCGTCTGGGCCAAAACGCGGATGTCGGCTTGGGTTGCTTGATAGAATCGCAATTCGGTAATGGGAGCCGCTTGCAAAATGATCGAGGCAAACTCGGCAAAAGTGTCCGGGTATTGGATCGCGACTCCGCGGATGAAGCCGCGATGAAATTCGCTCCAATGCACTCCCGGAATCTGCGGCAACTCCGCACGCCAACGGCTTTCAAACTGACAAAGCAACTCTTGCTGACGATTCAAAACACTTTCGAGCTTTCGATCCTTGACCAATTGCGACAAATGACGAGCCAATTGGCATTGCAGTCGGATGAACTCTGCCCGCTGGGGTTGGTCGTTCTCTTCCAAATAGTCGGCGTAGACCAACCGCGGTGTGTCGTCGTCCGGTCGCGCGATAATGGCACGAAGGAAAGCGAGGGATTCGCTCATGTTCGGTTCTTTTCGCCAGGAAAGCAACACTTCGGATGCAGGAGGCCACGGAGGTCATGATTCTGCTTTCGGAGACGGCGTTGCAGCATCGTTGCAGGGAACGGTTGGGAGTGCCGATGTCGATGCCAATACCGCGTCCGGTGAATTCATTGCCGCACTCGCTTTCAGAATCCTAAGATCTCTCAGATCCATCGTAACCACTAGAACTCTATCTCCCCAAGGATAATTCTTCGATTTTACTAAAAGGCCAAAAGCATTGCCGAGCATTGTCAGAGGTTTCGCTGTCCTATCGACCTTTTGCGGAACGGAAAGATGCGCGATACAATGGGATTGTCGACGTATCGCTTCCTCTTCTTTGAGGTAGGAATATGCCCGCTTCCCCCAAGTCGCCTGTGGAGCCAACTTCGGCGGTTTCTCCGATGAACTCGTTGTTGCCCCCCGAAGAACAATTCTGGGAAAAGTATTCGCCGCATCATGAGTTTCCCATCAGCACCGTCTCGACAGTGCTGCTGCATGTGCTGATGCTTGGCATGCTCATTCTGATTTTCCGCTACGCGCGGGATCAAGACGATCGCGGTTCGGTGCCCGTCAAGGCGTTGCTGGGGGATGGCTCTCTGATGGGAGGAGACGGCGATGCCGGAGCGGCCGAGGGGGCCAGCGGCGATGATACAAATCGAGTCGAACAAACGGGCGAAGTTCAGACCCCACAAACGCAAGCCCCGACGATCCCAGCGACCGAATTGCCGCGTATTCGGGTAGCCGTCACCGAATGGGTGCCCAGTTTGCAGGACAACCAAGATTTAATCGACGTTTCCGAAACCATCAAAAAAATGGCCAACCTAGGAGACGCGGCCCAAAAATTGATCGCGGGGACTGGCGGCAAAAAAGGCAGCGGCAGCGGAAAAGCCGGCGATGGTCCCGGAAAAGGGGGCGAAGGGGGAGGTCCAGGAACTTCCACGGCTGAACGAACCGTCCGTTGGCGTTTGACGTTCAACACCCTCAATGGCCGAAACTACATGGAACAGATCGCGGCTCTGGGGGGGCGGGTATTGATTCCGCAACCGCCAGACTTCCAGAAAAACTTTCACGTCATCGACGATCCGCGTCGCCCCGGCCTAGGGAATCCCTTTAACCTGACGGACAACAAGGAAATGTTCTTCATCGACGACAATCCGCGTTCTGTCGGTGACGTGGCAGCGTACTTGCGTTTGCCGTTCGCCATCCCGTACTTTGTCGCCGTCTTTCCGAAAGAGGTCGAAGAAGAGTTGGCCCGCAAAGAACGGGCCTATCGCGGACACCGGGAAGAAGACATTCTGTTCACCAAGTTCGACATTAGCGTTCGGGGCGGACGGTACACCATTGTGGTAACCGATCAACAAGTGAAAGGCCAGCGCCGTTGAGTGCCCTAATAGCCTGTCCAAAAAGCCCCGGTCGGCCTATCAATTGAGTCATGAGCAGAAAGCAGTATCCCTCGGACTTGACCGACGCTCAGTGGCGGCGGCTCGTCCACTTGGTCCCGAAGC
>CALEEC010000169.1 GCA_937949245.1 uncultured Gemmataceae bacterium
ACCAGCGTTCACCCGCAGGAAGACGTTATTGGGCAGGGTGAGTTGGACGTAAGGCCCAAGCCAGGTGTAGATGTTCGTCGAATTGCCGGCCGGGGACTTCGTTTGGTACAGTTGCTCGAAGTGAGCACCGACTGAGACAATCTGCTTCCAGTCGGTGCAGTCGGCGAACGGACGCACACCGCCGGTCAGCCAGTAGTGGAAGAAGTTGTTGTTCGACGGAGCGGCGGTCGCGACGTAGTAAGCACCGAAAGCTTGGGCTTCGAGGTACTTGCTAGCATGACTGATGCTCACTTGCGATACGATCCCTTCAAAGGTCATCGCGCGATCGGCACCCGAGAGGAGTTTACCGCTGAGGAAGCCCAAGGCCGGGTTGACCGTGATCGCATCATCAAGCACCTTGAAGCTGATACCGCCGGCAATTTCGGTCCACAACCCCGTGCCTCCCGTCCCTGAAGGTGTGAATGCCGGGTTGGTCCAGAACAAGCCATAGAAGGTCAAAGCGAACTTATCATTCAACGCATACGAACCGTTCAAGATGGGGTAGAAGCCGAAGAAGGTATCTTGGTTCAAAGTGACCGAGCCTGAAAACGCGCCATCATCCTCCGAAGCCGCTTTCAGCGGATAAGGAGTACCGACAATCGTTTGAGTTCGCGGTTGATCTTGGGGCTGACGATCGAGGAACAGTTCTTGCTTGATAGGAACCGAGGAATCGACCACCGTGGGAGGTAAAGCCCCTTGAACCATCATCTGCGGACGCCCGTTGGTCAGCGCTTCCATCGGGGTGGGCGTTGCAGGAGTTTGCCCCATCAGAACCGCGCTCAAGACCAGACTTTGCAACATCTTGGGACTTCCTTGACTCGAAGACTTACACTCAGTTCGAGCTTGCCGCATCCATTACGACAGAATCCATCTCGGAACTTTGAGCATATCGCAGGGAGAGGAGCCAAGGTTAGGTATCGGATGGAGACGGCGCAAAAATCACAGCGACGTGGGCAGAGCGGGAATACTGCCAGCAAGCCAGACAGGTTATTCCATCTAAAAAAAACAGGCAGTTCGGGCAAAATACTTTTTATCACTCTTACATTCTAATCGGCACCTGTAGTGATCGCTCTTTAAGCAAGTTTGCCTAACTATCGTGCGACATGGCTTAAAGCCGAGCTTCGGTGCAGATCGGTTCGCGATGACATTGCTGGGCCACTGCGAACGCCACGCACGTCGCGCAGAAAACCTTCACCGTCTGCCTAGTTGTTGTCAGCCATGCTTCTGAGACTGCTCAGGACACACGGAGCCGACGACGCTAGTCGTCGGGTGATTCCGCAAACCCGCGGACTAGAGTCTGCAGCTCCTGAAAACGCTGGAGCCGACAACGCGAGTCGTCGGGTCATTCAATACCTCCGGCGACAACGTCTGCCGGCTCGCCTAGGGCGTCGTCAGTTCGCGGATTAACGGATTAGCCGAGCGTCGCACCAGTTGACGTGATCTTGAACGTCGCCTCCCCTCCCCGTACCGACGTGCAGGGTGAGCCGGCTTGCCCCTTGAAGCGGAACCCGAATCCACTTCGGCCCCTGACGATGCGTCAGATTCTCCAACTCGGGCAAAGGCACTCGCTGGCCATCGACATATACCCGAACTTCCACTTCCCCTTGTCGGCCCCAGTGATCGTCTAGCCCTACCAGTGCTTCAAATCGGCTCCATTTTTTTGACAAGGCGTAATGGATCACGGTTTCGGAATGCGTTCCTAGACCGCGATCATAGGTGTTCCCGGCTAAACGCAGTGGTTCGCCGACCACATTGCGATCGAATTGCACCGGCCAAGCGACATCGCCGAAAAAAGAGGTTTCGACCTTCTCGGGTTTCAGTTCCGACAGATAAACCGCTCGCCCTTGCAAGCGATCGGCCGCGATCAACTGGGTGACCGGAAACTCGATCACTTCGCCGAACCAAGTTTTTGCCGAACATCGGCCCCGTTGCAACGTGAAGGAGGTACATTTCAACCGACTGCCATTGCTCAGCGTCAATGCCCAATGCGTGGACGTTAGCTTGCGGATGCGAGCTAAAGAGGGATTGAAGGCGATGGCCCCTACCCGCGCCAGATCGATTGATGTCTCGCCGTTCTCCGAACGGCTCTCTCGCCAACGCACAATGCCTTGGCCACGATCTAGCCCCAAGAAAGTGCCCTGGACGACATCGCCGTTGTTCAACCGCAGCAGATCGCGTCTTCGTTGGGGCGGTAACCAACTGAGGCGTTGACCATCGAGCGAATCACCATGACCGGGCGGGCGAAGCCAAACTAAGGTGGCCGTCGACAGAGGAATGCGAAGCGTCGGCGATTTTTCTGCTGCCCATCCGTCGTCGGTATGCCATTGCCATTCCCATTGCAGTGCCGATGAATCGGCGGAAAGCACCCGGCCGACCAAACGATCGCCGTTGGTCAGCAGCAATTGCGGTTCGCGAGGCCAGGGAGGGAGTGTGCCATCGGAGCGACGAATGGCGACGAGATCGGCAGCGGGCGTTGCCGTATCGGAACCTGCCAAATAGACGTTGCCTTCGTTGTCGATCTGCTCGATGGGACCGATCCGCGGCTCACCCACAGTCCACAGGGTCATCCGTGGCCGAGGCGGTTCGGCCCAAACACAGATCGCCCCCAAAACCATAAGCCATGCCGTCATCGTC
>CALEEC010000170.1 GCA_937949245.1 uncultured Gemmataceae bacterium
GGCAAGCCCTTCGCTCCCCAGGCGGATCAACCGTTCGCCGACGAGGACTTCAAATACGTCGTCGAGCGGTTGATAACTGATGATTTCGACAACAGCCCCCGGTGTTAGGCCCAGTTCCCGCCAGTGCCGCAACCGCGCCGGGTTGTCGTCTTGAGCTTCGCGAATGAGAATACGGTCGCCGGCACGGAATTCGGATAATCGTTGAAGCACCCGCCGTTGCATCTCGCCTGTCGAGGAAGGAATCGGATGCCCATGTGGATCTTCCAAAGGTTCGCCCAAATGCTCGGCGATCGCTTGTTCTAAACGGGGAGAGATAGCATGCTCCAACGCTTCGGCCTCGGCATCGACTTCGCTCCAATCCAATCCCAGCACGCGAGTCAGGAACAATTCTACCAAACGATGCCGCCGAATCACTCGCCGAGCTTCCGTACGACCCAGTTCCGAGAGCATTGCCCCCTTGCCCGGTTCGTAATGGATCCACCCTGCCTCGGCCAATCGCTTGAGCATCCCCGTCACTGAAGGCGCTCGCACATTCAACACCGTTGCAATGTCCATGGGGTAGACCATCTGTTCATCCCCCCCTAAGCGGTGAATGGCTTTCAGATAGTCTTGGACGGCAGAACTGGGGTGGGAGGTGGACATTGCGTCTCCTCGCCCTGTCGCCCTGAGAAGGAATCCCGATTCCCGAGTCACATCCGCATAAGGTCGTATTCGTCTAATGGCTCTGAGACACATGCTCAATGTAGAGGCTCTCCAGCATAACGTCAATCAAAGGACTGCGACTCCCTCTATAATTGGTTCTGGATGCCTTAAGTTCGCTTGCCGTACTTCCCTTTCTCACATAATCCACAAGAAAGAACAGTCTCCCACCCCGCGAAGACTTAACCCAATCCCTACGGGCAGGTGTCCTCTCAACCAGAAAGGATCGTGCGACATGGCGAACGGACCTTTGAATCGAAAACTACGCATGGGGCTAGTTGGTGGCGGTCAAGGCGCTTTTATCGGTGCCGTCCACATGCGGGCAGCGGTACTCGACAATCGAGCTGCGCTTGTCGCCGGGGCACTCTCGAGCGATCCGGTAAAAGCCAAAGCCTCCGCGAGTGATTACGACATTCCCCCCGAACGAGCCTACGGCTCCTACCAAGAGATGGCCGAAGCCGAGGCCAAACGCAGTGATAAAATCGATTTCGTCTCGATTGCCACTCCCAATCACACCCATTTTGCCATTGCCAAGACCTTCGCCGAAGCAGGCTTCAACGTTCTGTGTGATAAACCGCTGACCTTCGATTTGGCTCAAGCCGAAGAGTTGGCCCAGATCGTGGCCAAGACTGGTGTCGTGTTTGCCGTCACGCACAACTACACCGGCTACCCCTTGGTGCGTCAGGCCCGGGAAATGGTGCTCAATGGCGAATTGGGCGAAATCAACGCGATCCGAGCCTTCTACATCCAAGGTTGGTTGCGGACCCGCTTGGAAGCCGACAATCAGAAGCAAGCTGCTTGGCGTACCGATCCGAGCAAATCCGGGGCAGCCGGTTGCTTCGGGGACATCGGCACGCATGCTTACAACCTCGGACGCTTCATCACGGGGTTAATCCCGGATCAGATCTCGGCCCAATTGAAAATCTTTGCCGAGGGTCGAGCCCTCGATGACTACGGCACCGCGATCATTCGCTATACCAATGGGGCCTTGGGGACGGTGACTGCATCGCAGATTTCGCATGGTCGGGAAAATGATTTGTTCATCGAAGTCGATGGCACCAAGGGTTCGCTGGAATGGCATCAAGAGGAACCCAACAAGCTCATCGTCCGCAAGAATGGCGAGCCGCACAAGATCTACACCCGAGCCGGCGGCCCCTATCTTGGTCAATTGGCCGCCCTCTCGACCCGGTTGCCCAGTGGCCACCCCGAAGCGTTTTTTGAGGCGTTTGCCAACATCTACACCGCCGCTTACGGCGACATTATCAAGCGTCTGACCGGTCAGCCTTTCGACGGCAACAACTCCCTCTATCCGAACGTGGCGGATGGGGTCGATGGCATGAACTTTATCACGCAATCGGTGCAATCGTCGCAGCAAGGCGGGGCTTGGCTGCCGCTACGGCACCCGCTGTGCCGTCGTTGAGGAGAGGATTCGTCGGTCGATCGCTAGTTCCCTTGGTTTCAGCGGGCATCACATGGAGGTGATGCCTACTTGCGACTGTATAAACGCGAGCGTGCCGTCGTCAGAATGGCCTCGGCTTTGCCGGCAGGTTTCGCCGAAGGATCATCAAGGATATCGCGAATCCAACCTTTGGTAGCATCCCGATCGAAATCTGCTCCCAACATCAGGCGAGCCAGCACCAGATCGGTTAGCTCGGCGTCGCCGGTGAATCCTAAGGCCTGGATCTTGGCACGCGATTCTCGAATCAGTCGGGGGAGATCTTCGCCCCGCGAGGCAATTTGGGGGGCTTCGGTGCGTAATCGCGTCTCGACACGAGCCGCAAAGCGTTGCTCGGCTTGCACTTCAAAGAGCTGCATCTGCTCTGGACGAATCGTCAGCAAGGGATAGGGCATAGCTCCGGTTCCAGATCAAGACAGCGTCGCAACGCAGCAACGCGGTTCGGGTCGAGGAACATGCGCCGTTGGTGATTCCAACAGACAGCACCACGCACGGCAAACCAATCGGGTCGAAGCGGCAGCAATCGGGTGATCGAAGCCTGCGTCAATCCCCCTGCCAAAGCGATCCATTTCCCCGCGTGGTGCAATTGTTCGATCCATTGCCGTAACTCGGCGATAGAACAATGTCCCAACAGATCGTTGGCCCCTTTGTGAAAGGTGTCGAGCAGCAGTCCCGACCAATGGCCGTGAATGACCTCCTCGATGACCAGGCCGATTTCAGGAGCCTTCGCCACTTTGGCATCCGCGTAAGCCGCCAGCACCCAATGCGGCCGATCGCTGGCCCCGAAAGCCGAACGCGCCCGGCGCAAAGCCGCCTGCCAAGGTCGTCCGGCTTGATCGGCCAAGCCCCATTTGATGAAGGTGAGACGATTCGACACATATGGCGGCCAATCGCCATCGTCGTCCGACCAATCCCCCAATGCCACGCTGAGGGGCGTCGAAGGGGGGAGAACCTCGGCAATCTTTTCCACCAGTTGCCGATCAGGCCGACCTAAGGAACCGCGTTCAGGATCTTTGATGTCGATCAGTTCGGCCCCCGCGTTCCAAGCTGCGACGGCTTCGACAGCATCTCGCACACTAACCAACAGTTGAGGTCGCGGCACCATCATCCTAACCTAATGTCACGCCTTTCACTTTAAAAAAACGCACCTTCCCGGAGTACGGAACAAACGGAAGCACCTGGGGGGAACGCAAACGGAAGCCATAGAGGACCGGAGGTACGAAACTCGCCGGATCGTTCAAATGCAAATTTTGATCGGCCTCGAAGGATGCCGCCGAACGATATTCCAGACAACCGACCAACTCGACGCGACCGATGAATCCCCCGACCAATTCGGTCAGCGGCCGCAGTTGTTCCGACACCCATCGCCATGCCCAAGGGTCAGGATCAGAAATCCGCGCCGCGTGAATGTAGATGCTCCCGAGCCGCGAAGTCGGCCAACGCCGCACTTCGATCGTCTTTTTCCAGGCA
>CALEEC010000171.1 GCA_937949245.1 uncultured Gemmataceae bacterium
CGCTGCAATGCCTGGATGCGATTGCCCAAATGCAAACGCCCGGCGGAGCGGTCGTCGGTGCCGAAACCAGCATCACCCGTTCGTCCGGTCGTGCGTTGGATGTCGAAACCACGGCCCTAGCCACTCTAGGATGGTTCAAGGCGAAAGATCCGCGTTACCGGGTCAACCTCTATGGCGATCCGAAGACCAATCAAGCCGGCTCGATCAAATGGATCAGCCGACAACGGAGTGGCCGCGGTGATTTCGGTTCGACGCAATCGACGATCTTGGCCCTGAAGGCGTTGATCGCCTACACTCAAGAAGTCCGCCGTCCTGCGGAGGCAGGCACAGTTCGGCTGTACGCTGCAGGGCAACAGATCGGTAAGGTTGACTTCACCGAAGAAACCCGTGACGTGATCACGTTGGAAGTCAAAGATCCGGCCAAGGTGTTCCAGCGGGGAACCAACGAGGTGCAAGTGGAGATCACCACGAAGCAACCGTACCCGTTCTCCTTGGGATGGTCGTGCTATGTAGAACGGCCCGAGAACAACGACAAGTCGGCGGTTCGGCTGACAACGAAGTTGGCCAAGACGAACTTGACCCAAGGGGAGTCGGTCGATGTCGAAGTGACCTTGGAGAACGTCACCGATCAGGGGCACGGCATGGCGGTCGCGATCATCGGTTTGCCAGCGGGATTGCGATTGTCGGAAGACTTGGCCGCCCTGAAGAAGTTGCGTGACGAAGATCGGATTTCGTTCTTCGAGATCATGCCGGGTCGTGATCGCGAGTTGGTGCTGTATTGGCGGTCGCTGCAACCGAAGCAGAAGATCGCGTTGCGGGTGCCAGTGATCGCCGACGTGCCGGGCCTGTACCACGGTCCCGCGAGCCGAGCATATCTCTACTACAACCCGGACCACAAACACTGGGTGGACGCGTTGAAAGTCGAGATTCAACCCGGCGGCCTTGTAGAAGCCTCGACGCGTAAGTAAACGATCCGAAGCATGTCGCTGTCCAACTTGTCGCTGTCCCAAGCGGGGGGCGGACGCCCCCCGTGTTTTGTCTTGTCCTATATTCGCCGTGCTTGGCATGCCAATGCTAGCCGTGGGAATGTCCCGACACGGCAGGCGGACGCCTGCTGCTACGTTTTTCGCGCGAAATTTTCTCGCATCCCCACGTCGCTTGTGCGACAATTCGTTACGATGATGACTTCCGATTCCCCCCCGATAGATGCGTCCCTGAATCCTGCGGATTGGCTACTCATGTCGAGTTGGTTACTGCGACAGATTGGCATCGAAGGTGCCTTCTTGGAACGCTGGAGCGATGCCCATATCGCCTTCCAGAACGAAGATTATTTGTCGATCGGCCTCCCTCTAGTCGCTCTGGCTGGAGTGTGGATCTGGCTAAGGCAGAAACAGCATTTGCCCAGTGCGGGGCCGCAACTCCGCCTCGCGTTGACGCTGTGTCGGGTCATCGTGCTGACACTGCTGGTTGTCGTACTGGCCAATCCGTATGCCCGGTTGGAATTGAAAACCGAAAATCGCCCCATCGTCGCGCTACTGTTGGATCATTCGCACTCGATGAACCTTGCGGCTGGTCCCTTCGCCGATACGGAACTACGCCCTTTGGTTGAACGGGCCGGGTTGGCCTCGACTTCGGTGACGATCCCTCCCGAAGTACGAGCAGATTTCAACCGCAAATCCCGCGGCCAATTGGCCGTCGATCTGCTGCGAGCGCAACAGTCGGCCTTGTTGGAGCCGTTACGCGATAACTTCGAGGTTCGGCTGTACACCTTCGGACGCGAAGCGACGCTGCAAGCATTCGACCCGACTCGGCCGGAATTTCCCGATCCGCCCCGACGCGGCGATGGAGGGAGTCACATCGGCTCGGCAATCACCCAGATATTGAACGAAGCCGAGGGCAAACCCGTCGCAGGGATCATTTTGGTGAGCGATGGCGAAAATACGGGCGGTCGCCCACCGTTAGAGTCGGCCCTGGACTGTGGCACGTTGCGAACAACTCTGCTGGCCGTCCCGGTCGGCGCAGCGCAACGGCTCAAAGATGTGGCCATCGTCGATGTCTCGACCTCCGGCCAAGTGGCCAAGGGCGACACGGCGAAAGTGGCCGTCGTGCTGCAATCGACCGGCTACGAAGGCAAGCCGGTGAAGGTGGTACTCAAAGACGGCGGTAATGTGTTGGACACCAAAGAACTCACCCTCCGCGGGGGCGAGCAACAGCAAGTCGAACTGACGTTCGTCACTTCGACCGCAGGACCACGTTACTTAACCGTCGAAGTGCCGCCGTTGCCCGATGAAGATTTGAAGGAAAACAACACCGATGTCGCGTTTCTGCGCATCACCGAAGAAAAGTGGAAGGTGCTTTATTTGGAAGGTCTGCCACGGTGGGACTTCCGCTTTCTGAAAAACGCCATGCGTCGCGATCCGGGATTGATCGGGCGTGCCCAAGGAAGCACCGCGATCGACGTGATCCTCGAAGCGGAATGGCGACGCCTGCCATCGGCCGAACAAGCCAAAGCTTTGCCGCAAACCTTGGAGGAACTCGCGGCGTACCACACGATCATCCTCGGGGATGTCTCGCCAAAATTGTTGACGCCCGAGTTCGTCCAACGGCTAGCCCAAGCGGTACGCGAGAAAGGGGTCGGGCTGGTGGTGCAACCCGGGCCGCAGTACATGCCACACGCCTACGATCGCACCTTGACCGATCTGCTGCCAGTGCAGTTGCAGAACCAACGCGACGTGGAACCAGGCCGCGGCGGATTCTTCGCCGACACGGCCAAGCCCTACACCATCGAACTTGCGCCCGATGGAGTGCGTCATGAAGCGATGCGTCTGTACGACGACGAGCGGCGCAATCGCAACGTTTGGCAGCAGATGTTGCCCTACCAATGGTGTGTCGCGGCACTACGACCGACTCCCGCGGCGGTTGTGTTGGCATGGAATCCCGCGGTGACCTCGCGGTTCGGCAAGGTGCCGTTGTTGGTGCATCATCAAGCGGGGGAAGGACGTGTCTTCCTGGTCGGCACCGATTCGACGTTTCTCTGGCGACAGAACGTTGCCGATCGCTTCTTCTACAAATTCTGGGGCCAGGTGATTCGCTTTGTGGCTCGGCCGGATGCGGCCAGTAAACGCAAAAGTTGGTTGGAAGTGCAGCCGGTGCGTCCGTTGGCCGGCGAGCCAGTGCGTGCCGTGTTGATGGCTTACGATGCTCAGGGCAAGCCGTTGGATGTGCCGGAGTTGAAGATTCGGCTCTCGGGCAGTGGATTCGCTGAGCCGGTCGAACGGATCGTCACTCGTGATGGCAATCTAGCGGGGCGGTACATCGGCTCGTTTGAGTTGCCCGCTATCGGCGATTACACGTTCAGTTACCGTCCCGAGGGCTTAGATCCTGCGGAAGCTCGGGTCCGGGTGCAGATGGCCCCGGAGGAACTGCGGTATCCGAACGTCAACCGCGAGGCTATGAAACAGTGGGTCGCGGTGGCCAAGGGGAACTCGAAGCTGATCGAATTGAGTGACTTGGCAGAGATTCCCAGCCTGCTACGCGGCGAAAAACAGATCAAAACGCAACCGCCCCAGGATCGGACCTTGTGGGACAATTGGCTGCTGCTGGGCGTGTTGGTGCTGGTGTATTCGCTGGACGTGGGCTTGCGTCGCTTGACGGGGCTATCGTAGTTCCGCGACAGGAGGCACCGTCGTGGCAGGAGGACAAACGCTGGTCAGGCGTTTGACCACCATCGTGGCATACGCGCCGCGGGGCAGTTCAAACGCGAGGATCGCTTGGGTTTTGCCGGGGTGACGGTCGTCGGCCATCAGTGTGCAGGTCAGTTCGTGGGGGACGATGAACGCGGGCCGTTCTCCCTTGGCAAAGTAGGGATGGTCGAAGGCACGGATGCGGATGTCTTCAAGACGCAAGCCCTCGGCATGCAGCATCTGGGCGAGCAGTTCGGCCCAAGGGGCCTGCGGCTCGACTTTCAGCCGAGCCGACGGGAGTGGCAGGGTAACGTTGCGCCAATCGGGAGCGTCGGCATTCCAAGCCAGCGGCACAGGCATCTGGCCCAATTTCAGCCGCATTGATGCCAAATTTCCCGGCTCTGCGTAGCGGCGAATCCACGCGGCAAGCAATGCGTTCCATAGATGGCTCTGATAGGCAGCCAAATACAGACTGCGGAGTTCGGGTTTCAATCGCGCCACGGCACCCCGGAAGTCGGTCGGATGCTGGACCAAATAATCGACGATACTACGAGCATGCCCCCGCGGTAGCTGGGCTTTGCAGGTCGGCCAATCGTTCCAATGAGCGCGGAGGATGGCCTTTTCCCGCTTGACCGCGGCACGATCGTGCTCATAGGGGGCGGCCAAAGCCAGGTGTAAAGCCTGCTCATACTGGCCGCGGATGAGTTCCAAAGCGATGAATCCGCCCTCGGGGCCAACCGAACCGAAACGCTGATCGTCAAAGTAGTTCGGTACGCCGCAGGCTAACACTGCCGGCACCCGAGCCGCAATGGCCTGGGCTTTCGCAGGGGGTAACGCTCGCAACGTCACCCGGAAGCGATTGCCACGAATGTCGCTGGCAACGAAGGGATGGGGCACTTTGCCCAAGTAGGTGACGATGCAGCCCTGCTGGTGTAAATTCCGTTGGGGGCCGCGGAAAATGGTAAAGTATTGCCAAGTGCGGGCATGCCGATCTTTTAGTCCCCCGTAAGACAACCGCGAAGCATCGATTTGCCAACGCCGACGCACTAACTGCAAAGCATCGTGCGTGGTCCAGCCCACTTTCTCCAGACGATACAGGGAAAAATCCCCCGAGGTGCCGGGGACGATATTCGTCAGCTCATCGACCTGAAAATCGTCGGGGGATTGTTTGAGTTTCATGCCGCGCTACAAAAAAGGAAGAGAGCGAGAGATTGAATCCGAAACCGTCGCCCACTCAGCTTCGAATCCGATAATTCTCTCGCTCTCATCGGTAGAGTGCAACTGTTGTTGCACCCCTATAATCATTAGCGTGCGAATGGCCCCAGGGCAAGCGTATTTGGCAAAATTCTTGAAAAATTTTCGCGATTTTTGGGAACTCCTAATTTCGTAAGATCCGTGATCGCCTGGAATCGAGAATAATCAGGAGAGGGCCATCGACTTTTCGCGGCGGGGACTTGTCTTCTGGGGGCTGTCCGGTAGTCTTCGCAAAAGAACTGAACTAGGCACGAGGAACCCAATCTATGAAGACACGCGGCGAACAATTTGCGGGACTCACGGTGGCCTTGGTAACGCCCTTTCGCAACGGCGAAGTGGATTATGCCCTGCTGAGCCGATTGGTCGAATGGCACATCGAACAAGGAACCGATTGTTTGGCTCCGGTAGGCACCACAGGGGAGTCGCCTACGCTGGATCATGAGGAACATGAACGCGTGATTGCCACGGTGGTCGAAACCGCTCGGGGCCGCATCAAAGTGATGCCTGGCACCGGCTCCAACTCGACCCGCGAAGCGATTCGTTTGACCAAATTTGCCAAACGTGCCGGGGCCGATGGTGCCTTGATGGTCGGCCCCTATTACAACAAGCCGACCCAGGAAGGTTATTTCCGGCACTGGGCGGCCGTGGCCGAGGCCGTCGATATTCCCATCGTCGTCTACAACATTCCCGGACGTACCGGCTCGAACATTTTGCCGGAAACCATCATTCGCATGGCCGAGCAACTGCCTACCGTGGTTGCCGTCAAAGAGGCGACCGGTTCGCTTGATCAGGCATCGCAGATTATCTGCGGCTGCGATTTGACCATCCTTTCGGGCGACGACAGTCTGACGTTACCGCTAATGAGCATCGGCGGCCGAGGCGTCATTTCGGTGGTCGGTAACATTGTACCCCAAGACATGAAAGCGATGATTGATGCTTTCGCGGCCGGGCGAGTGCAGGAAGCCCAGCAATGGCATCGCAAACTCTTCGCCCTGTGCCGCGATATGCTCGGCATAGCCACCAATCCGATTCCCTTGAAGACGGCGATGGAATTGCTGGGCCGATGTCCAGGAGAACTACGTTTGCCGCTCTGTCCGCTCGACGCTAACGGTGTGCAACGAGTTCGACAAACGCTCGTGCAGTACGGATTGTTACCAAAGTAAAACTTGGACCGGCTACACATTCAATTTTTTCATAATTTTGCCCAAATTTTGGGCAAAGATTTCTGGAAATTGGGCGTCGAATAGATAAGAATATTCCGTAGCGAATCTGCGATTACATGGTTGCTTGTTGAAGGTTGCAGATTCGTCTGGATGCATAAGAGAGACAGGGTATAATAAGTTGGACACATGCCTCTTTTTCCTTCCAACAACTCACACTCCCTTCCCCTTTGGGGGTATCGGCGAGCGAAGGCAGAATCGCCCTGTCATGCGTCCAAGTAAGTGCATAGGAACCGGTTGATTCGCAGGATGTCGGGATCGAATCAACCTCCAACGTATCGAGGATGGGTTGGTAGGAATCACGCCAACCGATCGAACCTCTCTTA